>NZ_JBOFOO010000269.1:0-5895 GCF_051659485.1 Craterilacuibacter sp.
AAGGCTGAGGCGGCCCGGCGACCACTTGCCCCTTGTCATCCACCCCGTAACCGGTCAGATAATGGCCGGCATTGACGAAGTATCCCTCGCGATCAAGCTGGAACTCGCCGTTGCGGGTATACATCGCCTGTCCGTCTGCGCCTTGCATGCGAAAAAAACCTTGCCCGGTAATCGCCATATCCATGGGGTTGCCGGTACTGGTTACCGGTCCCTGGTTAAATTGCTGGGTCACCGCCACGGTGCGCGAGCCGATACCGGTTGCCGTTGCCGACACCCCGTACATACTGGCCGCGTACAGATCGGAAAATTCGGCGCGTGCCTTCTTAAAACCGACGGTACTGGCGTTGGCCACGTTGTTGCCGATTACATCCAGCTGCTTGGATGCCGCACCCAGACCACTCAAACCTTGCTGAAAACTCATGTCTCGCCCCTATTTCCGTATTCTTGTCTGCGCTGCGCTTAAACGATCTGGATGATCTCGCCCAGGCTAGTCGTCTTGCCACCGGCCAGCATCAGCATCGGGATGCCCTGTTCCCAAGTCACGCCGGTCACCTTGCTGAAGCCCAGCGGATTGGCCGTCACCGCCACGCCCCCATTACTGGCCTCGACCTTGAAGCTGTACTCGCCCTCGGGCAGCGCATTGCCGCTACCATCGGTACCGTCCCACTCGAATTTGTTGATACCGGTTGTCGGCTTGTCGATGGCGATGGTGCTGACCACATTGCCATCCTTATCCGATACCGTAACCGTGACCTTGTCGGCCGGCCCGTTCAGTTCGACGGCACCATTGGCGGTACCGCCCTCGCCCTTGATATGCAGCGCGTTGCCGTCGGTCATCACGTCCTTGCCTATCATGGTCGCCGCCATCATCGACTGGTTGGCGAACTGCGATTGCAGCAGCATATTCATGGTCTGGTTCATGTTTTCCATGCCGGTCACGGTACTGATCTGCGCCATCTGGCTGGTGATCTCGGCATTGTCCATCGGATTCAGCGGATCCTGCGCCTGCAACTGGGTCATCAGCAGCTTGAGGAAACGATCCTGAATCCCTTGCGACGAATTGGCATCCGCGCTCGAACGGCCCGCATTCCCGGTTTTGTTCAGGTCGGAAATGATGTCCTGACTACTGACGGCACTCACCATGGCTCAAGCCCTTTCTTCTATTACTGGCCCAACTGCAGGGTTTTCTGCAGCAGGGTCTTGGCGGTATTCATCACTTCCACGCTGGTCTGGTACGAGCGCGAAGCGGAAATCATGTCGGCCATCTCTTCAACCGGATTGACGTTGGGCAACTTCAGATAACCCTTTTCATCGGCCAGCGGATGCGACGGATCGTATTTGAGGCGGAACGGCGACGTATCTTCCACGATCTGCGTCACGCGCACACCCGCTACCTGCGGCTGACTGGCCGACACCGGCGTGGCAGAAAACACCACATGGCGCGCGCGATAGGGCTCACCGGTGGAGCTGGTTGCACTCTCGGCATTGGAAATATTACTGGCCACCAAATTAAGGCGCTGCGATTGCGCAGTCAGCGAAGACCCTGCAATGGTAAACACATTGGAAAGCGACATGATTATTGACCACCCTTGATTGCATCGGCCAAACCGGTAATGCGGCGATTGAGAAAGGTCAGCGTACTTTGATAGCGCAAGGAGTTGTCGGTAAACGCAGCACGCTCCACATCCATGTCCACGCTATTGCCATCCAGACTGGGCTGCACACTATGGCGGTAGCCCAACTCCGGCTTGCCATCGGCGGCAGTGGCGGCCACACCATCCAGATGGCCGGCGCTGGTACGCGCCATGGCAAGGCCCGCGCCTTGCTGCTGCGACTGCGCACCAGACAAAGCCTTGCCAAAATCGAAATCCACCGCCTTGTAGTTGGGCGTGTCATCATTGGCGAGGTTGCTCGCCAACACTTCGGCGCGATAGGCGCGCAGATTCAGTGACTGCTGCTGGAATTCAAAGTGTTTGGCAATCTTGTCTAGCATGTTCACCCCCAGTAAGCACACATGATATAGCAGGATTCGTGCCAGACACGAATGAATAGCAAACTATCGAATAGGCCCAAATTTTACTGGGGTATTTTACAGAGACATGGCACAGCTCGGGCAAATAAAACGGCAATAATTGCCGCTCAACGGCAAGGATGGGCACCATGCCCGCACCCGAGCCCACCCTTAGCGCCAGCAGCAACACCAAGCTTGCCGGATACCGCAGCGTTCACCCGATTTTAAAAAAGCCATTGCCCATAACAAAGCTTAAAGCTGACACCGGCTTGTCAATAAGAGCCAATAGCAAGCTAGGCACAGGCAGGCATTCGGAAAATCAGACCGGCGTTACCCGTCTATGCTAAAGCCAGACACAAGTCGTGCCCGCCCCTAAAGAGGGAACCGCCATGCGCCACCAAATCAACCATCGCATCCAGCATCTGGCCCGTCTGGGCAACTGGCACTATTCGGCTGGCGGCGACCGCCTCGAAGGCTCGGATGAGGCCTGCCGCCTGTTCGGACTGCCCGCGGGGGCTATCCTGCATCCACGCAAACTGGCCGAGCGCATCCACCCGCAAGACCAAGCGGCACTGCAAACGGCTTGGCGCGAGCTCATGAACGGCAAGCACTTTACCGTCGAACTACGGGTGCGTGATGGCGAAAGCTGGCGCTGGCTCTATATCAGCGGCGAAGCCGTCGATGCCGACATGCAAGCCATCGGCTTCGTACAGGACATCCATGCGCGCAAGCAACGCGAGCTGAAACTGGGCGCCCAGGCACAGCAACTGGCTCTGGCGATGACAGCCAGTGGCGAAGGACTATGGGACTGGAATCTGGCCGCACAGCAGGTTAGCCACAATGCCCAATGGTGTCACCTGCTAGGGCTGGACCCATCGCACCTCAGCCATGCCACCGATTTTTTTATTCATCTGATCCATCCGCACGACCGACCGGCAGTACAGGCACGCATCGGGGCATGCCTGCAGGGCAAAGGCAGCTATGTCAGCGAACACCGCCTGCGCCATCATGATGGCCACTATGTATGGGTACTGGATCGCGGCGATGTGGTCGAACGTGACGACGCGGGAACCGTATTACGCATGGTTGGCAGCCTGAGCGACATTAGCCAGCGGCGCGCAGCCGACGAAGAACTGCGCATCGCAGCCAGCGTATTCGATGCCCAGGAGGGCATGCTCATCGTCAGCGCCGACCAGCTGATCCTGCGCGCCAACCGGGCATTCGGCGAAATCTGCGGCTACAACAGCGCCCGCCTTGCCGGCCAAAGCCCGCTACTGCTGCGCACCGGCAAGTACGACCTGGATTTCTATAACGGCATCTGGGAGGCCGTAGCCAGCAGCGGCAGCTGGCAAGGCGAGCTCTGGATCAAGCACCAACAGGGCCGCTTCATCCCGGTATGGATGACGGGCAGCGCCATCAGGGATGACAGTGGCGCCATCAGCCACTACATTGTCACGCTCTCGGATCTGTCACAGCACAAGGCTGCCGAGCGCGAGATCCACCGCCTCGCATTTTATGACCCGCTGACCGGACTACCCAACCGCCGGCTACTGCTAGAACGCATCGACCACGCACTGCTCACCCACCAGCGCAACGGCAACGAAGGTGCACTCTTGTTTATCGACCTGGACAATTTCAAGCCGCTCAACGACAGCTACGGCCACGAGATGGGAGACCGCCTACTCAAGGAGGCCGCCGAACGCTTGGGGCAACGCCTGCGCCAGGACGACACCATCGCCCGTCTGGGCGGCGACGAATTCGTCGTCCTGCTGGAAAACCTCGACAGCGAACCGGCCAAGGCCGCCAGTCAGGCCGAACATGTCGCCGAGCTGCTGGGCAGCTTGCTGGCCCAGCCCTATCACCTGGGTAGCCATATCCACCACTGCAGCGGCAGTATCGGCATCGCACTGTTTTCAGACAGTGCCGGTCGCGCAGACGAATTATTGCGCCAGGCCGACCTTGCCATGTATCAAGCCAAGACCGCCGGGCGCAACACCCTGCGCTTTTATGATCAGGCAATGCAAACTGCCGTCCAGCTGCGGCTGGCGCAGGAACACGCACTACGCGAGGCCATCGCCGCACAGCAATTTGTCCTGCACTACCAAAAACAGGTGGATAACAATGGTGTGGCCACCGGCTACGAGGCGCTGCTGCGCTGGGAGCACCCGCAGCGGGGCCTCACCCCGCCAGGGTATTTCATAGCACTGGCCGAGGAGACTGGCCTGATCATTCCGCTAGGCACATGGGTACTGGAACAGGCATGCCAGCAACTGGCGCGCTGGGGCAAACATAAAGACAGCGCCCATCTGCGGCTTGCGGTCAATATCAGTCCGCTGCAGTTCCAGCAGGATGATTTTGCCGATACCGTGATTGCCATCCTGCAACAAAGTGGCGCCACACCCGAACGGCTGGAGCTGGAACTGACCGAAAGCCTGCTGCTGAGCGATATTGCACATGCCGCCGACAAAATGCACAAGCTGCGCAAGCATGGCGTCCTGTTTTCGCTGGACGATTTCGGCACCGGCTACTCTTCGCTGTCCTACCTCAAACACCTGCCGCTGAACCAGCTCAAAATCGACAAGAGCTTTGTCGACGACATCATGCACAGCACTAGCGCTGACGCCATTGTACGTACCATCATCGCACTGGCCCATAGTCTGGAGCTGACCGTCATCGCCGAAGGCGTGGAAACCGCGCAGCAGCGCGACTTCCTGCTGGCCAATGGCTGCCAGCACCATCAGGGCTATCTGTATGAAAAACCCGCCCCCCTGAGCTGAGACGCCACTCAACAGCAAACGCCGCAGCGGATAAGGCTGCGGCGTTGATTGGCAAGACCCGCCCACAAACATGCGGGCAAGGCAATATTTTAGTAGGCTTCGCCCACCTTGGGCCCGGTCAGCGTATCGGCCGGCAAACCCAGCGCCAGCACGCTCGCCTGGCGCACGGCAAAAGCGGCCGTCGCCACATGTGCCTGCCAGTCTTGTGCCGTGCCATGCCCGGCCATGCGCGCCAGACGGGCGGCCAGTTGCGGCTGCGCCGGCGGCAGCAGGCGGGCAAGCAAGTCGTCCGCCAGATCGGGGCGGTTGCACACCAGTACCATATCGCAGCCGGCGGCCAGCGCCGCATCGGCGCGATCGACAATATCGCCGGCGGCGGCCGCGCCTTCCATGGTCAGGTCATCCGAAAAGATCACCCCGTCAAAACCCAGCTCGTCGCGCAAGATGTCCTGCAGCCATCGCTGCGAGAAACCGGCTGCCTGACCATCCACAGCCGGATACACTACATGCGCCGGCATCACCGCCGCCATACCGGCATTCGCCAGCGCCGCAAACGGCTTGAGGTCATCATCACGCAAGGCCTCCAGCGAGCGGCTATCCACCGGAATCACATGATGGCTATCCCCCTCGACAAAACCGTGGCCGGGAAAATGCTTGCCGCAGCTTTGCATGCCGCCGGCAGCCAACCCCTGCTGCAAGGCACAGCTCAGATCCGACACCACCGCCGGATCGCGGTGGAAGCTGCGGTTACCGATCACCGCGCACTGCCCCCAGTCCAGATCCAGCACCGGCGTAAACGACAAATCAATGCCGCAGGCCGATAGTTCTGCGGCCAACACCTCGCCCACATCACGCGCCAGCACCAGCGCGGCTTGCGGGTCGGCATCGTAAGCTTCGCCCAGCGCCCGCATCGCCGGCAAGCGGGTAAAGCCCGGAATAAAACGCTGCACCCGCCCGCCCTCGTGATCGACGGCGATCAGCAGATGCGGCGCGCGTAGCGCACGGATCTCGGCGGTCAGCGCCTTGAGTTGCTTGACCGACTCGAAATTACGGCGAAACAGGATAACGCCACCGACCAGCGGATGACTCAGACGCGCGCGCTCGGCA
>NZ_JBOFOO010000270.1:0-4342 GCF_051659485.1 Craterilacuibacter sp.
CAGCAAAAGGGAGAGGCTGCTCTGACTTGGGCTACCGCCTGGGTGGCAGAACAGTTTAATTGCCTGGCTTTCACCCTGGAAATGCCGTTCAAGGATAATGCCAACTTACCGGATGACGACTTCGGCTGGAACGGCCAGCGCAGCCTGCGCATGGGTGAGGCCGCTTTATCACCGATAATGGCCGTAGTGCGCCACTTGCGCTGACAAAACGGCAGCAAACAAAAAAAGCCCCAGCGGGGCTTTTTTTGATGGCGGCGACCAGCCTAGGGCAAGGCCTCCAGCGATTTGATTAATTCGATTTCACACAGACACCAGTCGCTGCCCTTATCCTGCACCTTACCTAGCGCAACCATGAAATGGCGCCCGCGTGCCGTCATATAAAATGGCTTACCCAGAGAATACGAGGAGATCGCGAGTACCAGTGCATTGATCTTGCGACCTTCGCGTACACAAGGCACAAACAGGGCAATCTCCCCCCCTAGCCATACACGCTCGATAGGCAAAGCAGGCCGCTGTACGCCCCCGTCTTCAGTCCGGAGGCTCGCCGCTACCGGTCGTGCGGACAATATCTCTACACCCAGATAGATCCGCTCCGGAGCCGGCCGTTTGATACGACGCACGATACCCAAGCTCCACTGCGTTTCACTTCCATCACGAAAGCCGAGCAAGGCACCAAGCGTAACCCATTCATTACCGATAGCATCCAGCGAAATTCCCAGGCCGCTATCGCTCTGGTTATCGACAAGACACACCGGCAAGGGCACTTTCGGCGCATCGTCAGATTTTGCACCCGCTGCGGTAGCACGAGTGCGGCTACGGCTGGTGACAAAACCATAGATACGCAACTCGCCCGCTTCATCAGAAAATGACGCCTCTTTTTCGCGCGCCATTTTTTCTTCATCTGGTTCGCGTATCAACTTGTGCAACAGGGGTAAGCGGTGTGCAACCTCAAGTGATTTACCACTGATAGGCAAACGCTGGGCGCGTTCAAAGTGGTAAGGTTTAGATGCCCACTCCCGCAGCAGATAACGCAGCAAGGAGGCATCCAGCCCGGGCTCCTGCAAGGCCTTTAGCTCATCGGGCATACGTCCGCTATCCAGCATGATCAGCCAGCTATTAAGCTGCTCGACCAACTCGGATGTTTCCCAGTAGCGCATTGTAGAGGCGGCGCTAGCAAAAGGGCGAGCAGGCGGCGCCCCCATGGCCAGATTGACTGCAAAACTGGCCTCTACCGCCTTGTCAGCCAGCAAGCTGGTTCTGCTACTCAAGCGCTGCGCTAGCAAATAAGTCATATTGATCTGCCGCGGCAGCAGATTACCACTCGCAGTCAATGAAACCAGCAACAACACCAGATACTGATCCTGCACTGTGGTTCCCCTCTCCTCGTCAAACAGGAACAAGGGGGTACTGGCCATGCCGCGTGTTTCGGCCAGATGATATAGCTGGTGCACATTGGTCCAGAAGACATTGTCTGGCGAAAAATGACGGAAGTACTGCCACAACGCGGCTTCACTCTGGTAATACATCATGCGCGCAATGGCCAGAGGCAACAGGGCATGAATGCGTGCCCTGTCCGGACCGGCAGGCTCGGCCATCAGAAAGCGCTGGTACACCATACAAAACAGTTTGCTGTAATATGAAATCTGATTGCGCAACTGTGTTTCCAGCACTTTGGGCAGGCGCACACTCATCAAGTACTGCGTGCGTAGCTTCGCCTGCAAAGGCTGGGACAGACGGTTAAGCGTCAACAAAGCTTCCAGCGTGTCCGCCGTCAGCATCCCGACACTGGCCGACTCATTAAAGCGGGCAAGTTCCTCGCATAGCGCCTCGTTAGCGGCAGGGCCATGCTCAGTCACCAGTTGCTGCATCCACTCACTGGCACTGGCCGCACTAAGGAAAGGGCCCGCCGGCTTTTTCTTGCCGGAACCAAAAGACAAAAAATCAAACCTGCTCATCACGGTACCTATCTCATCAATATTGGCGGGACAGTTGTAGCCGCGACGGAAGCCGAGCCTGCGATGCCATACAACTATATCCTAACTACAGCCTGCCATCATCAATACACCAATGAAAACGCCGCGAATAGCTCGCGGCGTTTGGCGGGCATCACGCAACAATCAGATGACCAAATCTGCCATCGACTTACCGGACGCCAACAACTCAACCACCCATACCGGCTTACGGCCACGGCCGGTCCAGGTCATATCAGAGTGATCCGGATGGCAATATTTAGCCTCGACAGTTTTACGTACATTGCCGGTTTTGGTTAAAACGTCTTCAACGCTAAGGCCATAAGTACGGGCAATTTCAAGTATCTGCTTGCGTGCTTTGGATTTTTCTTCTTGCTCGCGCTTGCCAAGTTCCGACTCAACGTCAGATTTAAGCTGGAGAAGTTCAGGATAAGACAGTGTTTCGATTTGCATGGTGAATGCCTATTGTTTATTTACAGCCATTATAAGTTAGCTAGTTTTTATTATCTAGTCAAGCCAACCCTCATTAAATCAGTGGGTAGGTATTTATGTCTTATCTGTTACCACATAAGGCAAAGATAAGAGTTGAAGCAAAGCCGCACTTTTCCCGGCACAAACTTCTCCTTCCCACGCCGAAATCAACATAACAACCAGCGCCTCTTGCTTACCATTTTCCAGCGTCGCTACCGCAGCAATCGTACCCACAGATTGATCAGGCGCCTCTTTTACGAAAACGCCATCGCCGACAAGCAAGCTTGCACCCTCGGTTACAATCCGGTAAAGCCTGCGCTTGGATTTCCCCAAATACTGCATACGGGCGACAATCTCTTGCCCAGGATAGCAACCCTTACGGAAATTGATTGCCGACACTAATTCCATATTGGCCATTTGTGGCACAAAAGCTTCCTGAGTCGGCACCAACACCCATGCAAAACCGGAGCGAATAAAGATTAGATCAACAATTCCGCTCCCGCCCAATGCAGAATAATGGCGTAATTTTTGCCATAGTTGCAGTGTAGTGTCCATTTTCTGCACCAACAAATAGCCGGCAAAAGGCAGATTCACTACCATGCCATCAGGAATAGCAGACTGTTCCATCCTGCCTTCAGGTGCGGGCAGGCCTATTTTCCCCAACACCTCCGATGCCAAAGGGCCGGATAACAAAGCAGGAACATAATCGGCAATTTTAATGCACACCTTGGAGCGCATCACAAACATACGCAATCTTTTAACAATGGAATCAACCAACCCAAGCGGCAATAAAAGACTATAGATCTCTTTTTCTTTCCATATCAGGAAATTAGCCAGCATCCGCCCCTTGGCGGTAGAGTAAGTACTGTATTGAGCGCACCCATTTTCCAGTTCGCGGATATCGTTTGACAATTGCCCTTGCAAGAAAGGCTCGGCATCGACGCCATCAATCTCGAGCACGACAAAACCGGTCAAGGGAGCCAGCACCGCCCCCGCTTCCAAGCCTTGCCAGGCGGCCGTCGCATCATTAAAGCGTAACAAGCCTCCTTCATCACATACTGCGCCTTGTTGTTCCAACCAGTCTTTTATTATCATATTCACCCCATTTTCCGCCTTGTTGGCAAGCACCGCCCATTGGGTGCTCAATAGCTCGCAGATAAGGACATATAAACAAATTTCAATCAACCCGATTTGCCCCACACACACCAAAAACACAAAACAAACCACCGAGGTGTTGACGCAAAGAAGCACCCTGTGTATAGTTCGGTTCTCAGCAATTCCCTGATAGCTCAGTTGGTAGAGCGACGGACTGTTAATCCGCAGGTCGCAGGTTCGAGCCCTGCTCGGGGAGCCATATTTTAAAAGCCGGACGATAAAACGTCCGGCTTTTTCACGTACTGAATTTGACAACTCAAGCACGGCAAAGCAAGCCAGCCTTACTGATTACCAGTCTCCCTCTCCTCTGCCTCCATTTTTAACTCACCGCTTACAGCAAAAACAGCAAATAACGGGAAAAGTCATTATGATAAGCATATGGCTTTTAGCAGCATGGACTGTGATGTAAGGCCTAAAATTATTCAACCCTGAACGAAACGAGGTAGTTCCGCATGTCCATTCTGAAAGAGTTTCGCGACTTTGCAGTGCGTGGCAACGTCCTTGACCTCGCGATAGCGGTGGTTATTGGCGGCGCATTCGGCACCATTGTTAAATCAATGGTCGACGACATCATCATGCCCCCTATCGGGATATTGCTCGGCAATGTCGACTTTTCCAACCTTTTTTTAGTACTCAAGGAAGGCAGCAAACTGGCGGGCCCCTATATCTCGGTTGCCGCCGCCAAAGAAGCAGGTGCAATCACCCTCAATTTCGGCCTGTTTATCAATGCCATGGTGAGCTTTACC
>NZ_JBOFOO010000271.1:0-3309 GCF_051659485.1 Craterilacuibacter sp.
GTATGGCAGAACGACTGCATCACCAGATCGGCAGAGAAGCCCAGGCAAGCCAGATCTTTGAGCTCGTCACGGGTCATCGGTCCGGTGGTGTCCTGCGAGCCTACGGTGGTCATCTTCGGTTCGCAATAGGTGCCAGGACGTACGCCCTGCCCTTCGACCAGACCACAGGCACGGCCAACCATTTTTTGAGCCAGGCTAAAGCCCTTGCTCGAGCTGACCGGATCTTTGGGCAGGCGGAATACGGTAGTGACTGGCAGGCCCAGCGCTTCGCGTGCCTTAGTAGTCAAACCGCGGCCGATAATCAGGTTGATACGGCCACCGGCACGCACTTCGTCCAGCAGCACCTGGCTCTTGAGTGCAAAATTTTCGACCAGTTCGCCATTTTTCTCGATTTTGCCTTCGTACGGGTAGATATCGACTACATCACCCATTTCCAGCTTGGATACATCGACTTCAATCGGCAGCGAGCCGGAGTCTTCTTGAGTATTGAAAAAGATAGGTGCGATCTTGCCGCCCAGCGTCACGCCGCCGAAGCGCTTGTTCGGTACAAACGGGATGTCCTGACCGGTCGCCCATACCACCGAGTTGGTGGCGGACTTGCGCGAAGAACCGGTGCCGACCACATCGCCAACGTAAGCCACCAGATGGCCATTTTTCTTCAGGTCATCGATGAACTGCATCGGGCCGCGCTTGCCGTCTTCTTCCGGCGTAAAAGCCGCATCCGGACGGGTGTTCTTCAGCATCGCCAGATAGTGCATCGGGATGTCGGGACGGGTCGTCGCATCCGGTGCCGGCGACAAATCGTCGGTATTCGTCTCGCCTGGCACCTTGAACACGGTGACAGTAATTTTCTGCGCCACTTCGGGACGCGAGGTAAACCACTCGGCATCGGCCCAGCTTTGCAACACGGCCTTGGCATGCGCGTTGCCGGCATCGGCCTTGACCTTCACATCGTGGAAATAGTCGAACACCAGCAGTGTCTTTTTCAGGCCGGCAGCAGCCACATCAGCCACCGCTTCATCGTCCAGAAGATCGATCAGCGGCTTGACGTTGTAGCCACCCAACATGGTACCCAACAGTTCGGTCGCCATTTGGCGCGACAGTAGCGGCGAAACCACAGCCCCTTCGGCAACAGCAGCCAGGAACGAGGCCTTGACCTTGGCCGCATCGTCCACGCCCGGCGGTACACGGTGAGTAATCAGTTCGACCAGAAAATCTTCCTCGCCGGCAGGCGGGTTTTTCAGTAGCTCGGCCAGTTCTTCGACCTGGCGGGCGGAAAGTGCGAGCGGCGGGATACCCAGCGCGGCGCGCTCGGCAACGTGCTGACGGTAGGCTACGAGCATGGCTTCTGACCTTTTGCTTGATGGTGTTTGCAGAGTTATGACGGGCAGACGGGTAGCGCCCGACCCCCGGTGAAAAAAGGGAAAGCCCATTACACCGAGATGGCGATAGCCTACGCGGTATGCTTCACAGATACAAAGGATTATTCGCCACAGCTTCTGTGAGTTAAAATCACAGCATGAACACTTACCCACCCCTGAACGCACTGCGTATTTTCGAGGCAGCAGCTAGGCTGGAGAGCTTTTCTGCCGCCGCCGAAGAACTGTTCGTGACCCATGGCGCTGTGAGCAAGCAGATCAAGCAACTGGAAGCATGGCTGGGGGTGCGCCTGTTCGAGCGCAGCGGCGGCCGCGTCAAGTTGTCTGATGCCGGCTGGCGCTATCTGATCCAGGTACAGGACGGCCTAGACCTGATCGCCAACGCCACCAGCCAGTTGATACAGGCCGACCGTTTACGCCGGCTGACCATCAACTCCACCCCGACTTTCGCCATGTACTGGCTGCTGCCCCGTCTTGCCCGCTTTCGCGCGGCCTGCCCCGAGATAGAGCTGCATCTGGTCAACTCGGATCGCGATATCAGCCGGCTGGATACCCCGTTCGACATTGCCATCCGCCGCGGCCCCGGCGACTGGCCCGGCCATATCGCCAAACCTTTTCTGGAAGAGCGCGAACTCCCGCTATGCCATCCCGCACTCTTGAAAAATAATGTACTTACCAGCGCGGCCGATCTCGCCCGCCACACCCTGCTATATGCCGATACCCGACCCACCGCCTGGCAACGCTGGCTAACGCTGGCCGGCGCACCCGAACTCAAACCGGCACACACCCTGCACTTTGACCGTTTCGCCTTTGCACTGCAGGCAGCCATAGACGGCCTGGGCGTGGTATTAGGCCCGCTCCCCATGGCGACACGCTTGATAAACGAAGGCAAACTGGTCACCCCGCTGGCCGGGCCATCCGTCCCGGTGCGCGGCTATTGCTGGGTCGCCCCGCGCGCCTCGATTAACGATATGGCTATCCATGCCTTTTGCCAGTGGCTGGAACAAGAGGCACACGCCGCACCTCCGCCCTAACCCTTCCCGCCCCGATTTTGCTTGCCTATTTGCCCTGCTGCGCCATAGATAAGGCTCGAGCATTCCTTTGCGGAGCCGGCCATGAGCCATCCCTATATCCAAACCCGACATGCGCTCAGGCTGAGCGATGGGCGCGTCTTCGATTATTTCAGCCTTAAAGCACTGGAAGATGCCGGCATCGGGCCGGTATCCCGCCTGCCGGTGTCCATCCGCATCGTACTGGAGTCGGTGCTACGCCACTGCGACGGACTAAAAGTCACCCCCGAACACGTCAGGGCACTGGCCAACTGGCAGCCTGTAGCCGAACGCAGCGCCGAGATCCCGTTCACCGTCGCACGCGTCATCCTGCAGGATTTCACCGGTGTCCCCTTGCTGGCCGATCTGGCCGCCATGCGCAGCACCGCAGTCGAACTGGGGCTGGACCCGAAAAAAATAGAGCCGCTGGTAGCGGTTGATCTGGTGGTCGACCACTCGGTGATGATCGATGAATTCGGCACCCCGCAAGCACTGCAGCACAATATGGAACGCGAGTTCGCCCGTAATCGCGAGCGCTACCAGTTTATGAAATGGGGAATGCAGGCGTTCGATACCTTTAAAGTCATCCCGCCGGGCATCGGCATCGTGCATCAGGTCAACCTCGAATACCTGTTCCACGGCCTGCGCGAACAAAATGGCGTGGTGTTTCCCGACACCTTGGTCGGTACCGATAGCCATACCACCATGATCAATGGCGTCGGTGTGGTCGGCTGGGGCGTAGGCGGCATCGAAGCTGAAGCGGCGATGCTGGGCCAGCCGGTTTATTTACTGACTCCGGATGTAGTCGGTGTCGAGCTAAGCGGGCAACTGGCCGAGGGCATCACCGCCACCGATCTGGTACTGACCCTGACCCAGATGCT
>NZ_JBOFOO010000272.1:0-15816 GCF_051659485.1 Craterilacuibacter sp.
AAGCATCCGGCTGGTTCGCCGGTCTGATGCTTCTTCCTCGTGTTGGCCCCTGTCCTTATCCGGCAGGGGATTTTTTTTTGCCCATGGCCTATGAAGGCCACAGATGGGCATGCATCCCGGTGAATGTAATATGTTTTTATTTAAAAATCATAGTATTTGATATTGCCAATACATTAGAATATGATCGATTTTGGATGTTTTGTTCAGGAATTCCCTGGCCGATATCCTGAGCTACCGTAAAACCGTGCACCCATGGTCGTGGCAAAACACTCTAGAGAATCTGATGAAATCATTGAAATCAAAATTGATGGCGCTGACCGCGCTATTCATGTTGCTGCTGACGCTGGTACTGGTTTCGGTGGCTTATACGCAGATGCACAGCACCATCAATCAGAGTACCGATTTCGAGTTCGATGCCCGGGTAAATGGGCAGCGTGACTTTATCGAAAGCTGGATCGCCGACAAGAAAAGCCAGCTCAGTGCCCAGACCCAAACCGTATTGCAGCCCGATGCCTTGCGCGCCCTGAAGCAGGGCGCGACGGCAGGTGGTTTCGTGGTGAATTATGTCGGCTTCGCCGATGGGCGTTCGCTGTTTTCCGATGAATGGGTGGCGCCTGCCGATTACGGTATTAGCAATCGCGACTGGTTCAAGCAGGCGCGCGCAGCCGGCAAGCCTATCGTCACCGCACCTTATGTGGATGAGGCGACCAGGAAGCTGACTGTGACCGTGGCGGTGCCTTTTAATACGGGCGGCCAGTTTGGCGGCGTGATTGCCGGTGATATCTTCGTGGACGGTCTGGTCAAGGCAGTGATCGGCGATAAGGTACGCGGCGGCGGCTACAGCTTTATCGTCGATGCCGACGGCAAGCTGATTGCGCATCCGCAGGCCGAGTTGGTGCTCAAAGATATTAAATCGATCGCTCCCGGGCTGACTATGGAGCGCATTGCCCAAGTCGCCGCGACGGATCAGGCGCAGGAGATCGAGATCGGCGGGCAGGATATGCGCTATGCCATCAAGTCCATCGCCGGCACCAACTGGTATGTCGGGGTGGCCGTGCCGCTGGCGGTGACGGAAGCGCCGCTGAATGATCTGCTGTATAGCATCACCGGCTTTGCCGTATTGGCCTTGGCGCTGATGGTGCCGCTGGCTTCCTGGCTGGTCGGGCGCATGCTCGCAGGTTTGGCCGGTCTCAAGGATGCGATGGTGGAAATCTCGCGAGGAGATGCCGATCTGACGCTGGCATTGCCGGTGCAGGGGCAAGATGAAATCGCCCAGACCTCGGCCGCTTTCAACGCCTTTATCCTGCGTCTGAACCAGCTGTTTGGCGGCTTGCGCCAGAATGCGACCGCCGTGGTTGGCGGCGTCGGGGATGCCAGCCAGCTGGTCGGCAAAGTGGCGGTGAGCTCGCGCGAGCTGTCCGATGTGTCCAGCGCCAATGCCGCAACGCTGGAGCAGATCACGGTCAGCATCTCGCATATTGCCGATAACGCCGGCGAGGCGGATAGCCTGCTGCGCGAGACCCGTAACGAACTGGAAAGCAGTGCCCAGAGCATGGAGCGTTTGTCCGGCGGTATGGAAGGCACGGTGAACTCGGTGCGCGCACTGGAAACGATGCTGGCGTCGCTCAATACCCGCTCGCAGGATATTTCCGGCATTACCCATGTGATACGCGATATTGCCGACCAGACCAATTTATTGGCGCTTAATGCCGCGATTGAAGCGGCGCGTGCCGGTGAGCAGGGGCGCGGCTTTGCCGTAGTGGCGGATGAAGTGCGCAAGCTGGCCGAGCGCACCACACAGGCTACGCAGGAAATTGCCGCTATGGTCAGCGCCATCCGCAGCGAAACGACGCAGGCGGTGGGCGATGTCAACAAGACGGTTGCGGCGGTGGAGGGCGGCGTCAGCGTGACCCGTGAGGCGGTCGAGCGCATCGGCAAGATCCGCCTGTCCATGGGGGGCGTTGTTGACAAGATGAAAGAGATCAGCCATTCGACCAGCGAGCAGCAGCATGCAACCACACTGATCGCGCAAAGCACCGAGCAGATCAACGGCCGCGTACTGGAAAACGATGCGGTGCTGCAGGATGTCAGCAGCACCTTGCAGGGCCTCAACAGCACCGCCGGCAAGATGGATGCCGAGTTTGGCCGTTTTAAGCTGTAAGCCTTACGGGCCGGTCGGCCCCAGCGTCAGGTAAACGCTGCGCAGGGCCGCTTTTCCCTGTTCGCGTTCAATCACCGCCTGCCCCGCCATGGGGTAGGCGGTTTGTTTTTGGCTGTTGATATCGTGGCGTTGCAGTGCTGCGGCCACTGTGGCGACACGGGCTTGTGCCAGTGTGCGCGTGCCGCGGCCGGCTTCGTTCAGGCCGGCATGGCCGGTGAGCACTACACGGTTGATACCCCAGCGTTTGAGCGCCCAGATGCTGCTGATCAGTGTACGGCTGTCCTCGGCACTGAGTTCGGCACTGTTTTCCTCAAAGCGCTGTAGCGGCAGCGGCATCGGTGGCGGGATGATCTGTAGCTGCCAGCCGGTGAGGCGGGCGCTCAGTGTGATCTCGGCATTTTGCAGGGCAGTCAGCGATAGTCCGGCCGCCGGTGCGAGATAGGCGCTGATTTCACGGCTGTCCTCATCGATAAATAGCTGGCCTACGCGCGCCGGGATGCCGGCGATAATGGTGTTCCTGATCGCCAGCGGCGCCTTGCGGCTATCCGCTTGCAGTTGCTGACTCTGTGTCAGCTTGCCCAGCTGTGCACTGATGCGCTGATCCAGATCGAGCGCATTGGTGTTGGCGACGATCTGGTCCAGCGTCAGCCGGCTATCCTTGCCGAAACGCGCGTCGAGCAGGGTGTTCAGTTTTTGTTCCAGACCCGCGTCGTAGCTGCGGGTCAGTACCACCATATTGACTTCTGCCCCCTGCTTGCCCGGTGGCGATAGCACCTTGAGCTGCTGGATAGTGTCGTCGGCGGGCAGGGCACTGCTGACCAGGTCCTGTACCTGCTTGGACAGGATGGCTTGGCTGACCGAGCTGTTCAGCGTCTTGACCAGCGGGATGGACAATAGCGCCAAGACGAATAGTGCCATGCCGCCACGCCATGCCAGCTCCTTGCCGCTGGGCCATTTCCCCAGGCCATACCACAGCGACACGCCGGTGACCGAAAAGGCGATGGCCAGCATATTGGTCAGAAACAGTAAAAAAGCACCGGAAAAAATATCCCACGATGCATTGGCCCAGCCGTAGCCGCTGGTCGCCAGTGGCGGCATCAGCGCGGTGGCGATGGCCACCCCGGCAAAGGTGCCGCCTTGCTGGCGAATAATGGCAAAGCCGGCCACCAGCCCCGAGAACACCGCCACCAGCAGGTCGAAGAAATTGGGGTTGGTGCGTGCCAGTATCTGCGCGGTAGGCGGGATAAAGGGGGAGAAATTGACGATGGTGTAGCTGGTAATCAGTGCCGCCACCACGCCGAAGCCCAGTGCCAGCGCCGCCTGCTTGCCATAGGCCAGATTGGTCTTGGCGATGGAGTAGCCCAGCAGGTTGATCGGCCCCATCAAGGGCGCGATCAGCATCGCGCCTATCACCACTGCCGCCGAGTCCAGCAGCAGGCCCAGTGTGGCAATCGCGCACGAAATAAACACCAGAAAGATATAGGCCGGGGTTAGCAGGCCGTTTTCGACCATATCGCGGTCGACCTGAGCCTGATCCACATTCTGCTGCCGCCGGTGCCACCATTCGCCGACGATGATTTCGGCCAGGCTGCGTGTTGCCATGCTCATTCCTATCTGTTTGATTCAGCCGTTCATTGTGGATCAAGCGGCATGGCATTTCCAGTTTTGCTTATATATGCCATGCCGATTGCGCGCCTTGGGTATCAAATACATAATCCGCCACAAGTGCCCGTTCGAGGCGCCGACAACTAAAGGGGAGCTCCATGCGTTCACTCAAGGCGCGAATCATAGGCTTCAATGCCCTGCTGCTGGCGGCATTTGCCGTGCTGCTGTTTGCCATCGTGTTTGTGCAGGTGCGCAGCATGGCGCTGCATGGCGTTGCCAGTGAACAGCTCACCACGCTCAAGGGGCAGTCCATCCTGATTGGCGACTGGGCGCGGGAGAAGCAGAGTGTAATCAAGGGGCGCTCGCAGCGCTTCGACAATGAAATCAATATGCTGGGGCGCGATCCGCAGTGGTTCCTGACGCAGGGGATGCAGGAGGGACGCTTTATCGATCTGTACGTCGGGTTTGCCGATAACAAGGCCTATTTCGCTTCGGGCTGGACGCCGCCTGCCGAGTATGCGGTCACCGGTCGCGGCTGGTATCAGCAGGCGGTGGCTGCAGGCAAGCTGGTGATGACCGACCCCTATATCGACGCCAATACCAAGGCCATCGTGCTCACGGCGGCCATACCGCTGCCGGGCAGCAATGGCGGCGTATTGGCCGGTGATATTTCGATGACCGAGCTGACGCGCACGCTGGCGACCCTGCCGGTCAGCGGTAATGGCTATAGCCTGCTGGTGGACAGTAAAGGGAACCTGATCTCGGCACCGGACAAGACGCTGGTGACCAAGCCGCTGACCAGCTTGGTGCCTGCGCTGGATAATGCCGCCATGCAGGCGGCAAGCGGCAGCAGCGAACTGGTGGAGGTCGAGGTTGGCGGCAAGGCGATGCTGGCTTCGGTGACGCGGCTGGAGGAGCTTAACTGGAGCATGATCGTGTTGAGCGAGAAATCGCTGGTGCTGGCGCCGCTGAATACACTGCTATTGACGCTGGCCGGTTTCGCGCTGGGGGCTTTTTTGTTGATGCTGCCGCTGTCCAGTCTGGTGCAGGGGCGGATGCTGGCCGGACTCACGCGCTTGCGCGATGCGATGGTGGAGATGGCCAGTGGCGAGGCGGATCTGACGCGCAAGCTGGCGGCCGACGGCAATGACGAAATCAGCCAGACGGCACAAGCCTTCAACCGCTTTAGCGGACAACTGGGCCAGCTGTTTGCCCAGTTGCGCACCGAGGCGGCCGAGGTGGTCGGCGGGGTGGCGGATGCCAGTAGCCGGGTGGGCGAGGTGGCCGCCGGTGCCAGCCAGATGGCTCAAGTCTCGACGGCCAATGCCGCCACGCTGGAGCAACTGGGGGTGAGTATTTCGCAGATCGCCGATGGCGCCGGGCAGGCCGACACGCTGGTGAAGGCCACCGGGCAGGAGCTGGAATCCTGTGCCGACGGGATACATGCGCTGTCGGATGATATGGAAAACACGCTGGGCTCGGTGCGTAGCCTGGAAGTCATGCTGGCCGGACTGGACCGGCGCTCGCAGGAGATTTCCGGTATTACCGGCGTGATCCGCGATATTGCCGACCAGACCAATCTGTTGGCCTTGAATGCGGCGATCGAGGCTGCGCGCGCCGGCGAGCAGGGACGCGGCTTTGCCGTGGTGGCCGACGAGGTGAGGAAACTGGCCGAACGCACCGCCAATGCTACCCGGGAAATCAGCAGCCAGGTCGGCGCAATCCGCGACGAAGCGCGGCGTGCGGCTGATGACGTGCAAGGCACGGTCAGCGTGGTCGGCCAGAGTTCGGCGCGCACTGAAGAGGCGAGCGCGCGTATCCAGAGCGTACGCGACTCCATGCGTCAGGTGCTGCAGCGCATGAGCGAGATTTCCAGCTCGACCAGCGAGCAGCATCAGGCCTCCGGCGCGATTGCCCAGAGTACCGAGGCGATCAATAACCGTATCGTGGCTAATGAAGGCGCCTTGCAGGACGTAAATGCGACCCTGGCGCGGCTGTCCACTTTGGCCGGGCAAATGGACAGCCGTTTCGGCAAGTTCAGGGTGTAGTGCTGGCCTGCCTTTAAGGCAGGCTTAGCCACTTTCCCGGGTTCATCAGGCCTTGCGGGTCCAGCACCTGCTTCATGCTATGCATGATCTGCAAGGCCACCGGGTCTTTGTAGCGCGCAAGCCATGCCCCCTTGAGCTGGCCGACACCGTGTTCGGCGGCGAGGGTGCCGTGAAAGCGGGCGACCTGATCGTAGACAATGGCATTGACCGCCGCCTCGTCATCGAACAGCGCCGCGTTGTCTGCGCGGGTATAGCTGACGTTGTAATGCAGATTGCCGTCGCCAGCATGGCCAAACACCATGATGCGGCAGCCGGGAAAGGCGGCATCGAGCGCAGCGCCGCAAGCGGCGATAAAGGCCGGAATGGCGGAGCTGGGGACGCCGATATCGTGCTTGATGCTGGCGCCTTCCTTCTTCTGTGTCTCCGACATGTCTTCACGCAACTGCCACAGCCGGATGCGTTCGGCCTCGCTTTGCGCCATGACCCCGTCGACCATGTCCTGCGCCGACAGCCACGCCGTCAGCCGCTCGACTAGTTCGGCGCTGTCGCCGGCATCCGATAATTCGATCAATAGCGCCCACGGCGCGATAAACGGCACGCGTCCGGCCTGATGCTTGTCCAGCAGTCGCTGGCAGGGTTCGGACAGCATCTCGAAACTGGTCAGGCGGTCGCCGAAACTGTCTTTCAGGCGGTTGAGCCAGGTGATGGCCTGCGCCGCATCGGCCACCCCTACCCAAGCGGTGGCATGGGCGCTAGGCAGCGGGAACAGCTTGAGGGTGGCGGCGGTGATGATGCCCAGTTGCCCCTCGGCCCCGATAAACAGCTGCTTGACATCCAGCCCGCTGCTGTCTTTTCTGAGCCCGGACAAGGCGTTCAGCACCTGCCCGTCGGCCAGCACCACTTCCAGCCCCAGACACAATTCGCGCATGGTGCCGTAGCGCAGCACGGCGAGGCCGCCTGCGTTGGTGGACAGGTTGCCGCCTATCTGGCAACTGCCCTCCGAGGCCAGCGATAGCGGGAATAAACGCCCGGCCTCGCGTGCGGCTGCCTGTACCGTGGCTAGCGTGGCGCCGGCTTCGACCGTGATGCTGTGATTGTCGGTGTCGATATCGCGTATCCGCTGCATGCGGCGCAAGGACAGAAGCAGTTGCCGTCCGGAACCATCGGGCGTGGCGGCACCGCAGGTCGAGGTATTGCCGCCTTGCGGCACGATGGCGACGCCGTGGGCGGCGCACAGTTTGACGACGGCTACCAGCTCATCGCGTGTTGCCGGCTCGGCCACCGCGATGCAGGCGCCGTGATAGCGGCCGCGCCAGTCGGTGAGATAGGGGGCGGTGTCGGCTGCATCATTTAACAGGTGCGACTCGCCTATCAGTGCGGCCAGCCGGGACAGAAATTCGCTCATGATGTGCTTTCGTTCGGTGTGCCGGGGCAGAGGCGCGAGCCTGCAAAACCGGCGGCAAAGGCCAGCGGCACGGCAAAAAGTGCCGGATTGGACCACGGAAAGATCGGCGCCTCAAAGCCCAGTACCGCCACCCAGACGGCGGGGCCGAGGATGATCAGCAAGGTGGATACCAGCATGCCGGTCAGGCCGCAAGCCAGTGCCCCTGTTGTACTCAGGCGTGGCCAGTACAGCGCCAGCAGCAGCACCGGGAAATTGGCGGCGGCGGCAATGGCAAACGCCAGCCCCAGCAGAAAGGCGATGTTCTGCTGCTGGAACAAGGTGGACAGCAGCACCGCCCCGGCACCCAGTGCCAGGGTGGCATAGCGCGACACGCGGCGCTGCTTTGCGGCATCAAGCGTGCGCGAGGGCTGCAGGCCGGCCCACAGGTCATGGCTGATGGCGGCGGCACCGGCCAGCGTCAGCCCGGAGACCACCGCGAGTATGGTGGCGAAGGCCACCGCCGCCAAGAGGCCGGCCAGCGGTGCGCCGCCGAGCAAGGTGGCCAGATGCAACACCGCCATATTGCCGCCGCCCACAAGTTTGCCTCCGGCGTCGAAGAAGGCAGCGTGGCCGGGCAAGAGCGCGATGGCACCATAACCGATGATGATGTTGAGGCAGAAAAATCCGCCCACCAATAAGCTGGCCATTGCCGCCGAATGGCGTGCGGCGCGGGCATCGGCGACAGTCAGAAAACGCATCAGGACATGCGGCAAGCCCAATAGCCCCAGCGTCAGCCCCAGCCCCAGCGACAGCACCTCGACCGGATCGGACAAGGCTTTGCCGGGCAGCAGGATGGCTTCGCCGCGCACGGCCACGGCCGCATCAAATAGCGCCGGTACGCTGTAGCCGAAACGCGCCAGCACCAGCACCGCCAGCAGGCTGCCGCACAATAGCAACAGCACCGCCTTGATCATCTGCACCCAGGTGGTGGCCAGCATGCCGCCAATGGCAACATACGCCACCATCAATAGCGCCACCAAAGCGACCGCCGCCAGATACGGCAGGCCGAACAACAGTTCCAGCAGCTTGCCGGCACCGACCATCTGCACGATCAGATAAAACACCGTCACCGTCAGCGAGCTTAGCGCGCTCATCGCACGCAGGCGGCGGCTGGCAAAGCGCTGCGCCAGCACATCGCTGACAGTAAAACAGCCCAGCTGGCGCAACCTGCCGGCCAGCAACTGCATCAGCAGCGGCCAGCCGGCCAGCGTCCCTACTGCATAGGCGAGCGAGTCGTAGCCGGCACCGAAATACAGGCCGGCGGCGCCCAGAAATGCCGCCGCCGACAGATAGTCGCCGGCCAGCGCCAGCGCATTCTGGCGTGCGCTGATGCGTTTGCCGGCACTGAAGAAATCGCCGGCATTCTGCGTGCGCCGTGCTGCCAGATGGCAGACCCAGAGTGTCAGTGCAAATAGCGGCAGGAAAAACAGCAGTGCCGTGTTCATACGTCGTCATCCCGCTTCAGGCTGCCGGCGAAGGCGAGGATAAACAGGCCGGAAAATGAAGCCAGTGCCAGCAGGATGGACAGCGGCCAGCCGGCGATGCGTCCGGCCAACAGCGAAGGCGCAAAGGCCAGCAAGCCGTAATAGAGCGCGACGATGGCCAGCGTCAGGCCGGGGAGGAGAATTTTCATGATGTGTGTTTTCGTATGCGTGTGCAGTGATGGGTTCAACGCGCACCATCCGCCAGTAGCCGGTAGAACGGTCCCGGCGTCTGCTCGCTGGCGCAGTGCAGGGTCAAGCGGCTCTGCGCGCGGGTGGCGGCGACGTAGGCGCGGCGTTTTTCTTCAGAGAGCGTAGCGCCGGGCAGTGGAAACTCGGCCGCGCCCATGCCGCTGAGGATCACATGCGGCCACTGCTTGCCCTTGGCGTGAAATACCGAGCCGACGGCCAATGCCTGGCTGGCATCCTGTTCGGCTTTCCAGTGCATCCAGTTCAGGCGTTCGCAGCGCGAGAGCCATTGCGCGGCGTTAAAACCCTGCTGCGCGATATGGCGGCATAGCGCCTGCCAGCTTTGTACCCGGCTGTCGCTGGCTTCGCCCCATGGTGCGTAGGCGCGCAAGGTGGCGAGCAGGCCGGATTCGCGTTCGAACACGGCCAGTGCATCGGCCAGCCGGGTTTGCGGTGCCTGACCCAGTAGTGCAGTCAGTGCCTGCTGCAGGTGCTGCAATTGTGCGCGCTGGGCCGGGTGTTCGGGCAAGGGCAGGTCGGTGAGCCATTGTGCCAATAAGGGCCAGTGCTCACCCGACTCGGCCACCATCGCACCCAGCTCGCGGCGGCGGTTGTCTGCCAGATGCCAGCCGGGCAGGGTCAGCAGGCGCCGCGCCAGACGCTCGCGCCGTTCGCGCTCGTAGCGTGCTTTTTTAGCATCGGCCTGTTGTGCGCCTTGCGGGCTCCAGTTAGGCGCGATCAGTTGTGCCAGCGCCTGAATCAGCATGCCTTCGCTATTGCGCCAGCACGGCCAGCCATCAAGGGTATAAAACGGGATGCCGGCTTCGGTCAGCACCAGTTGTGCGGCGACGGTCTGGCCACGGTCGCGTGCGATCAGCGCGGTTTCACCTGCCGGATACGGGTTGCCGGCCAGTACGCTGGCAAGGCTATCGTGGGCGGCATGGATTTCGGTGTCGCCGCCAAGGCCGGTGAGCGGTGCCAGGCGCGGGCTGCGTAGTGGCTGTACGCGCTGGGCCAGCAAGGGCCCGAAGCGGTAGCTGGCCGACAGCGGCAATACCGCAACGGCAGAGAGCTGGCTGCGATAGCGGGCAAACACGTTTTGGGCATCGGCGCCGCGCCATGCGTACAGCACCTGATCGCGATCGCCGACCGCGACCAGCTTGCCCATATGGCCACCCCAGGCCAGCAGCCACGCCAGTTGCAGCGGGCTGGTATCGTGGAATTCGTCGATAAACAGGCTGGATTGGCTAAAGCGTCCCGGCTGCAGCAGCAAGTCCTGCTCGTGCGCCTCCAGCAAGTCGTGGCAGGCGTCTTCTATCAGGCGAAAGCCGGTATGGCGCTCCAGGCGCAGCACGCGGCGGCGGGTCTCGTAGGCTAGATAGGCCAGCCATACCGCGTACGGGCGCTGCAAGGTGCCGGTGATGACTTCGCTGTCTTCTTCGTCGTTCAAAAGCTCGGCCAGCCGCCCCTGCTTGATGCTTTGAAAGGTATCCAGCAGGTCGGTCAGGCTGGTGGCGTCATTGGGTAATTGCAGCGCGTCGCTGCCGGCGATGGCCTGATTGACCTCGGCGACGATGGCCGGCAATACGTGTTCCAGCACCCAGTCTTTTTTCACCAGTTGCCGTTCGTCGGCCAGCAGGCGGCCGGCCTCGGCCATGCAGGCTTCGTCGAAGGTTTGCACCGTGATGGCGCTGCTTGTTGCCACGCCCTGTTCGGCGAGGCGCTGCAACAGGCTGGCCTTGCCGCTACGGCTGAAGGTCAGCGCCAGTACCCGGCTGCCGCTGGCGGCATACTGGCCGGCGAGCAGGGCGAGCAAGGTGGTCTTGCCGCTGCCGGCGGCCGCCTCGATCAAGAGGTGGCCACCGCTGTGCGCGATGATGGCTTGCTGTTCGGCGCTGAGGCTGAGTCTCATACCGGCTCCATGGTTTTGCCTTGCTGGCGGAGGGTTGCGGTGAGTTCCGCCTGTTGCTGCCGTGCGGCCGTCATGCTCACTTCTGCCACCAGGTCTTGACGTTGACGAACTCGTACAGCCCGAATTCGGACAGCTCGCGCCCGTAACCCGACGACTTCACGCCGCCAAAAGGCAGGCGCAGATCCGAGCTGGTGTAGCGGTTGATGAATACGCTACCGGCCTCGATGTGCTCGCCCAAGGCGCGTGCCCGTGCGGTGTCGGCCGAGAAGATGCTGGCGCCCAGACCGTAGGGGGTGTCATTGGCGATGCGCACCGCATCCGCTTCATCGGCCGCACGGATGATGCTGGCCACCGGGCCGAACACTTCTTCGTGCCACACGCGGCAATCGGCATTGACCTGATCGAGCACGGTTGCCGGATAGAAAAAGCCGGGCCCGGTCGGCATCTGGCCGCCACACAGCAGTTGCGCGCCATTGGCGACGGCATCCAGCACTTGTGCATGCAGGGCTTCGCGCAGGTCGGCACGGGCCAGTGGCCCCAGCGTGGTGGCTGCCTCGCGCGGCTCGCCCATCACCAGCGCGCGCGCATGCCGGATAAAGCGTTCGCTAAAGGCATCGGCAATTTCGGGCACGACGATCATGCGTTTGGCCGCATTGCAGCTTTGTCCGGCATCGCGAAAGCGCGAGTGCGCGGCTTCGAAGGCGGCTTCATCGACGTCGGCATCGGCCAGCACGATAAACGGATTGCTGCCGCCCAGTTCCAGCACGCTTTTCTTCAGATGGCGCCCGGCGGCACTGGCGACCAGACGGCCGCTGGCGGTCGAGCCGGTAAAGGCCACCGCATCGGCGGCGCGTATCGCGTCTTCGACATCATCGTGGCTGATCCATGCCACATCGAACACGGCCAGGCCTTGGGCGCGCACGATGTCCAGCAGCTTTTGGGTGGACAGCGGTACCGATGGCGCCGCCTTGACCAGGCAGGCATTGCCCGACATCAGCGCCGGAATGGCAAAGCGCAGCACCTGCCACACTGGATAGTTCCAAGGCATGATGGCCAGCACCAGCCCCAGCGCCTCGAAGCTGACGCCGCTTGCGCTGGCCTGCGTCGGGATGGCTTGCGGGGCGAGCAGGCGCGGTGCGGTTTCGGCGTAATAGCGTATCAGCTGCACCGATTTGTCGATTTCGGCCAGACACTCGCTGGTGCGCTTGCCCACTTCCAGCGTCACCAGCGCTGCCAGCGCCTCGCGCTCACGCTCCAGTGCGGCGGCCACTTCCAGCAGGCGGGCAGCACGCTCGCGGATATCCAGCGCCGCCCACGCCGGGCGCGCGTGCTTGAGCGCGGCGATGCAAAGATTCAGCGCATCGCCTTGCCATGCGCCACGGGTAAAGACCACCTCGCCGGTGGCCGGATTGCAACTGGTAAAAGCATTCATGCGGCAAGTGTAACGGAAGAGTGCAAGGGAGGGGCGTCGGGATGGAGTGTGCTTGAAATGGGGGAATGGGGAATAGGGAGCAGGGAATGGGGAATGGGGAATGGGGAATGGGATCTCCATTCCCCAATCCCGATTTTAAATCGCTACACCCCTACCGGCATCCGTCCGGTCAGCAGGTATTCGATGGTTTCGCGGGCGCTGCGCATCTGCTCGCCGAACGGCAGCGGGTCTTTGCCGCGGAAGAACAGGCCCTTGCTGACCTCACCGCGGTAGGCGGCGGAGAGCTTGAGGTCGATGCAGAACTGGCCGGCCTTGGCGATACCGTCGCGCAGGCCGCATACGCCCAGACAGTTGAGCGCCTGGGTGCAGCGTGCCGGATCGGCCTTGGCATTGGCCTGCAGTTTGTCCAGACGCTTGATGTAGCTCTTGAGCCACGGTGTCAGCACGCCGCGTGCCGGCAGGCCGGCCACCGACATGAATTCGACGATGTCTTCTTCTTTGGCCTGTGCCAGCGTGCGCTTGAAATTATCGTGCGCATCGCCTTCGCGGGTGACGGCAAAGGCGGTGCCTATCTGCACTGCCGAGGCACCCCATTCGGTGAGTGCCGTTCTGACCTTGCTAAAGTTGCTCATGCCGCCGGCGACGATCAGCGGGATGCGCTCGCGTTCGATTTCCAGCGTCTTGAACAGTTGCTGGGTTTCTTCCAGCACGCGCTGGAAGTTGAAGCGCGCATCGCCAAGGTCGGCCACTTGTGCCGCGCCCAGATGGCCGCCGGCATGGTGAGGGTGTTCGATCACGATGGCATCGGGCAGACGGCCCTTTTTCATCCAGCGTTTGAGTACAATGGCGATGCCGCGCGACTCCGACAGAATGGGAATCAGCGCTACATCAGGGTGTCCGGCTGTCATGTCGGGTAGGTCCAGCGGCAGGCCGGCACCCATTACGATCGCTTGTGCGCCCGACTCGCAGGCTTGGCGCACCAGCGCGGGATGATCGGCGACGGCTTTCATCACATTGACGGCGATCAGGCCGCGGCCTTGCGCGCGAACGAGTGCACCCTTGATCTCGCGATCCAGTGCCAGGCGGTTGAGGTGGTTGAGGTCTTCTTCGCCCTTGGCTGTTTTGGATGCCTCGATCAAGTCCGGGTGCAGGTGGCGCAAGTCCACGCTGGCAATGGTGCCGACTGCATTTTCATGCGCTACGGCGCCAGCCAGACTTTGAGCCGAGATGCCGACACCCATGCCGCCTTGCACCACAGGGAGCAGTTGACGGCCACGGATGGTGAGCGCAGAGAAACTGGAATTCATGCCATAGGCCTTTAGCGATGGAGCAAACAGTCTATTCTCGTGGGATTTGTGTCGGCAGGGTTTGATCTGGATCAAGGTTTCGAGCTTAGGCTCTAGTGCCTAGGGCTAGCCGTCTGGCGGGCAGAAGCTGTCGTTTTTATGTTTAAAGCCTGTTTATCTAGTGTTTATTTTGTGTTTGGCATTTATGGTTTTACGAAATTAGATTATCCTTTTTAAATAATCAATTGTGAATCGCACGCTCTTAAGGCTGCTAAGGACAAGACTATGGATACGCTCAAGGCACTGATGGTGTTTATGACTACCGCAGAAAACGGTAGTTTTTCCGACGCGGCCCGCAAGATGGGCGTGTCTCCTGCTGCTGTCAGCCAGAGCATTGCCCGGCTGGAGCTGGAGCTGGAGGTGCGTTTGTTTAACCGCACCACCCGCCAGCTGACGCTGACCGAAGATGGCCGCCGTTTTTACGCCCAGTGCAAGGGGCCGGTCAATAATCTGGATAATGCCATCAGCCAGCTCAAGGCCAGTCAGGACCAGCCGGCCGGGCATTTGCGGGTGAGCATGCCCAACAGCTTTGGCCGCCGTCTGGTATTGCCGTTGATGGGCGAGTTTTGCGCGCTCTATCCCAAAATCAAGGTGTTTTTCGGGCTGGATGACCACTTCAGCGATCTGATAGAAGACGGCTACGATGTCGGTATCCGTTCCGGCATGATGCCGGACAGCCGCATGATGGCGCGTCATCTGGCCGATATTCCGCTCTATACCGTGGCCGCTCCGGCTTACTGGGCGGCACATGGCCGCCCGCAGACACCGGAAGAACTGTCGGCGCACGACTGCATCAATTTCCAGTTTCCGACTTCGGGGCGTTTGGCTAAATGGGAGTTCGAGCGGGCGGGCGAGCGTCTGCCGCTGGATGTGAGCGGCACCTATACCCTGAACGAGATTGAAGCGGTGGCCGAGCTTGCGCGTCTGGGGCAGGGCGTGGCCCAGTTACCGGGCAACGAGGCGATCGAATTGATGCGCAGTGGCGAGCTGGAGCCGGTGCTGCTGGATTGTTTGTCGCAGGAGCGGGCCATTTATCTGTGCTTCCCGCACCGCGAGCACACCGCGCCACGCACCCGTGTCTTCGTCGACTTTATCGTCGAGCGTCTGGCGAACCACCCCGATGTGCTGGCGAAGTGGCCGGAGTAAATTGGATGCGGGAGTAGGGAGTAGGGAGTAGGGAGTAGGGAGTAGGGAGTAGGGAGTAGGGAGTAGGGAGTAGGGGTGTTACTCCCCATTCCCTGCTCCCTTAATACTTATACCGCCATAAACCTCGCCACCGGGGTGTCGCTCCAGTCCACGCTATCCAGCAGGTTTTTCACGATCAGCCCGAGTTCGGTATCGCCTTCGATCACCAGCTTGCGGTTGAAAAACAGCGTGTCCGGATCTTCCTCGCGCAGCATCATGCGCGCGAGATCCGCCAGATTGGCGGCAAAGCGCAGGTCTGGCGTCTGTTCCGAACTATCCACACTAAAGCGCGTGTCGTCGGCAGCAAAGCGCAGCTTGATGCCGGCATCCAGTACATCCACTTCAAAACGCTTGCCGGCTAAAAGTGCCATCTCGGCCGGCAGCACGCCTTTTTTCACCAACTGGTTCAGCGCCGTAACCAAAGCCAGCGTCGGCGGGGTGGCCGGCAGTTTGGCGGCGATGCGGGCCACCAGCGGCGGCAGGGTCATGTCAGGAACACGCATGATGGTTTTCTCCCAGATTCATAATGCCGGCCGCGCCGCGCCAGTAACCGTCTACCGCGCTGCCTTGGTGTTTGTCTTGCAGGGTCGCCATCGCATCGCTGGCCGTGGCCGACCCGTCTATCACCGCACGGAAGGCCGTGACCACCTCGGCGGTGTGAGCCGACTGCGGGCTGACGCGTACCGCCGTCACCCCCATTGCGTCCATTTCGGCCAAGTGCGGCAGCAAGGCGTGGCAGCCATCGGATAGGGTCTGGGTGCCGTTGATGGTGAGAAAACCCTGCGCATCGCGGGTGGCAAGCTGCAGCCCGTCCGGGTGTTGCAGACACTTGAACTGGCAATCATCCTTGCTCAGGTTGTAGTGGCGTGCGGTAAAACAGCGCGCCGAAAACGCCAGCGGCAGCCGGCCCCAGGCAAACACCTCGGTTTCAAGTTCGGGCCGGGTGGCCAGAATGCCGGCCAGCGTGTCGCGGTTCATCTCCACCGGCGGCACCCAGCGATAAGCGCCGAGGC
>NZ_JBOFOO010000273.1:0-9208 GCF_051659485.1 Craterilacuibacter sp.
GGGGTACCGCCCTTTCTATTGGGTGCGCTGCGCTTTGCCTGCGCCGCCAGCATCGGCCTAATGTTCGTGCGCCGCCCCAAGCTGCCGTGGCGCGCATTGGCAGCCTACGGGCTGACGGTCGGCTTTGGCCAGTTCGCCTTTCTGTTCTCGGCGATCAAGGCCGGCATGCCGGCATCGCTCGCGTCCATCGTACTGCAAAGCCAGGCCTTTTTTACCCTGCTGTTGGGCGCGCTATGGCTGGGCGAGCGTTTCAGCGCGGCGCAGCTTATCGGTCTGATTGTCGGCAGTGGCGGCCTGCTGCTGATCGGCCTGAGCAGCGGCCAGTCGCTGCCGCTTTCCGGGCTGCTGCTGACGCTGGCCGGCGCGGTATGCTGGGCGACGTCGAATCTGGTGGTGCGGCGTATTGTCAGTCACGGCAGCGCGCCGGACATGCTGTCGCTGGTGGTGTATTCCAGCCTGGTGCCCATCCTGCCGTTTCTGGCGCTGTGGGCGCTGTTCGAGGCCCCCACTACCGACTGGTCGGCGGTACTGACACTCAAAAGTGCAGCGGCGGTCGCCTATCTGGCGCTGGTCGCCACCCTGTTCGGCTATGGCCAGTGGAGCCGGTTGCTGGCGCGCCACTCGGCCAATGTCGTCGCGCCCTACAGCCTGCTGGTGCCGTTTTTCGGCGTATTGTCGGCCAGCATTTTCTTGGGCGAACGCCTCAGCGCGCTGCAACTGGCTGGCGGCACGCTACTGATTGCCGGGCTGGCGATCGGCAGCCTGGGGCCGCGACTGCTGAAGCAACTGCGTGGGCTGCGCACATGAGCGATGTCTTTTTCATCCTGACACCCAACTATCTGGCGCTGGATCACGCAGGCCCGGCCGAGGCGATGCGCATAGCCGCCGACGAAGGCGCACGGCTACGGCTACATACCGTGGGGCCCGAAGCGGATTGCATTAGCTCGCTCGGGCTTGCCAGCCGCGTAGACCCCTTGCCCGAAAAACTGCCAAAGCACGCGCTACTGGTACTGGTCGGCACCGTTGACGAAGACCGAGACTACGCCTCGCCTGCCGCGCAACAACTGGTGATCTGGCTGCAGAGCACCGTACGCGCCGACACCCGCATCGCCTGCATCTGCTCGGGCGCGCTATTGGCGGCGATGGCCGGCCTGCTGAACGGGCGGCGCTGCACCACCCACCATGCGCTGACCGCCAAGCTGGCCGCCCTCGTGCCCAGTGCACGGGTCGAGCAGGATCGCATCTTTGTCGAAGATGGCCCGATCGCCACCTCGGCCGGCATTACTGCCGGCATTGATCTGGCGCTATGGCTGATAGAACAACAAGCCGGCGCAGCGCTCGCCGCTCGCGTAGCCCGGCGCATGGTGGTCTACAGCCGGCGCGACGGAGCAGCGCCCCAGTTGTCGCCATTTATGGCACACCGCAACCATCTCAATCCGGCGCTGCACAAGGCGCAGGATCTGATTGCCGCCGATCCCGCTCACCCTTGGTCACTGGCCGCACTGGCCGCGCGCGTCCATGTCAGCCCGCGCCACTTGAGCCGGCTGTTCCGCGAACACGCCGCGACCAGCATCGTTGCTTACCGTCAGGCGCTGCAGATCGAAGTTGCACGCGAACGCATAGTCCAAGGAGCCCGGATAGAGGCGGCAGCAGAAGCAGCCGGCTTTTCCTCGGCACGCACGCTGCGCCGGGTATGGAAAGAGATCACAGGCGGCACACCGGCAGATGCCCGCCGCCAAGCCTGCCGATGACTGCACCGCGAATCATCAACAGCGTGTGCCTGCCGTACCGATAGCGCTCGCCATCAACACAAGAGCATGATTCAATCGATTGTTTTAAATTTGCCCCGCCCGGCAGCCCACGGAAACGATCATGCCCTACCGCGAAGAAAGCCTATTCCTGCCGGTATCCGGCAGCGACATCCTGCACTTGCGCCGTATCCGCCATGCCACGCGCGATGACGGCGCACCGGTGCTGCTGTTGCACGGCGTGATGGCTAACGGGCGCATTTTTTACTCCGACTCCGGCAAAGGGCTGGCCCCTTATCTGGCAGCACAAGGTTACGATTGTTTTGTGCTCGACCTGCGCGGGCGCGGCAATAGCACGCCACCCATCCACCGCCACAGCCGCCATGGCCAGACCGAGACCATTACCGAAGACCTGCCGGCCGCATTCAGGCTGATCCGCCAACTGCGCCCGGACAGCCCCATGCACTGGATCGCCCACTCCTGGGGCGGGGTGCACATGACCAGCACGCTGGTGCGCTATCCAGCAATGATTCCGCACGTCGCCAGCCTGGTCTATTTCGGTAGCAAGCGCAGCGTGCACGCTAAAAACCTCAACAAGCTACTGGAAGTCGATCTGGTATGGAATCTGGCTGCCCGCGCCATTATCCGCAGCTGCGGCTACCTGCCGGCCAGAAAACTGAAGCTGGGCGCAGATAGCGAAAGCAACAAGAGCCACCGGCAGAGCAAGTACTGGGCAAAGATTGCGCCGTGGGTCGATTCCGACGATGGCTTTGACTATCGTCAGGCCGCACAAAAAACCAGCCTGCCCCCTGCGCTGTACTTTGCCGCCATCAACGACCCTTGCCGCGGCCATCCTGACGACGTACGGCGTTTTCGTGCCGAATCCGGCCCGCACGTCTCGTGCATGCACCTGCTGGCCAGGCAAACCGGCCATCTGCATGACTACAACCATGTCAGCCTGCTCACCCACCCCGATGCGCGGCATGACCACTTCCCCATGGTGACCGATTGGCTGGCAGGCAAATACCACGCTATTCCAGAAAATATTTGATTTGTATGCTTCATCACTTGTGCAAGCCTGTGGTAATAAATAACCATAAGCAAACAAGGATGAGACATGAGCCATACGATCAAAAACGCTACTTTTAGCCGCAGTGAACATATCGTGGCACAACTGGCCGATCAGGGCTGGTGCGTAGTCAAAGACCTATTCTCCCTGCCGGAAATCAATGCGCTGCGTGCCGCTTGCCAGGCAGAGTGGGAAGACGGCCGTTTCCATCAGGCCGCCGTCGGGCGTGCCGCAGGGGCGGCACGGCGCAGCGAAATCCGCTCCGACTCGGTACTGTGGCTGGATGAACAGAGCCATCTGCCGGCAGTCAGCCGCTACTTCGATACCATGGACAGCCTGCGCGTCGAGGTCAATCGCGGCCTGTATCTTGGCCTATCCGAACTGGAAGCCCACTTTGCCGTCTATCCTGCCGGCAGTTGCTACCAGAAGCATCTGGACCGTTTCCGCGACGATGATGCGCGCACCCTCAGTGCCGTACTCTATTTGAATCAGGACTGGCCTGATGCAGCCGGCGGCAAACTGCGGCTGTATCTGGATCCGGACTGCCAGCAATCGGTCGACATCTGCCCCGAAGCAGGCACACTGGTACTGTTTCTATCCGACCGTTTCTGGCACGAAGTCTTGCCGGCCACCCGGCAACGGCTATCGATCACCGGCTGGTTCCGCCGCCCCTTAGCAACCATGACATGGTGATCTTATAGCCGGCACTCCATGATAGAATTCTCCGTTATAGAGACACGCAGGCGCTAAGGTGCCATGCAGCAAAAACAAAAGGGAAGCGTATGTCCGGCAATAGCATGGGGTTGTTGTTTACTGTCACCTCTTTCGGTGAAAGCCATGGCCCTGCCATCGGTTGCATCGTCGATGGCTGCCCGCCCGGCCTGGAAATAAGCACCGCAGATATCCAGCAGGAGCTGGATAGACGCAAACCCGGCACCAGCCGTCACGTCACCCAGCGCCGCGAGCCGGATAGCGTCGAGATACTGTCCGGCATCTTTGAAGGCAAAACCACCGGCACCCCGATCGCGTTACTGATCCGCAACACCGACCAGCGCAGCAAGGACTACGGCAATATCGCCGACACCTTCCGTCCCGGCCATGCCGACTACAGCTACTGGCACAAGTACGGCATCCGCGACCCGCGCGGCGGCGGGCGCTCCAGCGCACGTGAAACCGCGGTGCGCGTGGCTGCCGGCGCCATCGCCAAAAAATGGCTGGCCAAAAAGTTCGGTATCGTCATCCGCGGCCATATGACCCAGATAGGCGACATCGCCATCCCTTTCAAAAACTGGGAAACGACGCAAAACAACCCCTTCTTTGCCGGTGACGACAGCGTGGTACCGGCACTGGAAGACTATATGGACAGCATCCGTAAATCCCAGGACTCGGTTGGTGCACGCCTGCGCGTCGTTGCCGAAAATGTGCCGGTGGGCTGGGGCGAGCCGGTGTACGACAGGCTCGATGCCGATATCGCGTGGGCGATGATGAATATCAACGCGGTCAAAGGCGTCGAGATCGGTGCCGGTTTCGGCGCGGTGACACAAAAGGGCTCGGAACACGGTGATGAGCTCACCCCCGACGGTTTTGCCAGCAATCACGCCGGTGGCATCCTCGGGGGCATCTCGACCGGACAGACTATCGAAGTCAGCCTCGCCATCAAGCCGACCTCCAGCATTTCGCAGCCACGCCATTCTATCGACAAGGCGGGTGCCGCCATTCTGGTGGAAACCCATGGCCGGCACGACCCTTGTGTCGGCATCCGTGCCACCCCGATTGCCGAAGCCATGCTGGCACTGACACTGATCGACCACGCCTTGCGCCATCGCGCCCAGTGTGCCGACGTACGGGTGGAGATGCCGCGCATCGCCGGCCCGGCACACTCCACTTAAGCGCCGTCATGTTCAAATCCCTGTTTGCAGGCAGAAAAACCCAAGCGCCGGCTCAAAGCCAAACTACCGAGCCGGCGCCGGTGGCGGCACAACTGCCGGCCACGCTGGGCGTAGTCACCCACCAGCCGGTTTATGATGCGTCGCAAAATCTGGTCGCCAATGAATTCCGGCTGAGTCAGGCAATGCGCCCGGGTCAGGGACAAACACAAATAGCCGGGCAATTCGACAGCCTGATGCTCAGCACACTGAGCCATCTGAATGTATTCAGCCAGCTCTCTCGCCGTGCCGCCATTATCCACCTGTCGTCGCTGGCATCGTTATCGGCCCCCGAACTTGCCGCCTTACCGGCCGAGCGCATCATCCTACTGCTCTCGCCGGCCGCGGGCGAAATCGCTACAGAGGATTCAGCACGACAGCTAGATGCGCTCAAGGCACAAGGCTACCGTCTGGCGCTCGGTACTGAAGGTCTGGGCAATACACAGACGGCGGCACAAGCCCATGCACTGCTGGGCAACATCGATTATCTGGTTGTGGATTTTTCCGCCTCGACCGAAGGCATACTGGTGCCGCTGCTGGATCATACCCAGCAGCGCACACCCCATACCCTGGGCTATGCGCGCAATATTGCGTCCTATGAAGACTACGAAGCCTGCCGCCGCGCCGGCAACCAGCATTTCGCCCTGTTCCATGGCCCGTTTATGACGCACAGCCTGACAAAAAACCAGAGTCAGGCCAGCACTAGCCAGTTGCGGGTCATGGAAATCATGCGCCTGCTGCGCAGCGATGCCGAAATCAGCGAACTGGATGCCCAATTCAAGCTCGACTCGACCTTGCTGTTCAAACTGCTGCGTTTCGTCAATGCGTCGGCAAACGGCATCGCGCGCAAAATCATGACGCTGGATGAAACGCTGCTATTGCTGGGACGGGAATCCCTGTTCAAATGGCTGACCCTATTACTGTTCAGTTCGCACAAGGATGACGGACGCAGCCGCGCTCTGCTGGAGCAATCGCTATCGCGGGCACGCTTTATGGAAAGTCTGGCCATGGCGCGTGGCGGCAACAAGATCGAAAGCGAACATTTGTTTCTGACCGGCATGTTTTCCATGCTGGGTGCACTCTTGAAACAGCCCCTAGCACAGGCTATCGCCCCGCTGGAACTACCGCCCACCGTGGTTCAGGCTTTACTGGAAAACAGGGGGCTATTCGCACCCTACCTGACACTGGCGCAAGCGATGGAAAAAAACGATAGCCCGCGCATAGACCTGCTCAGCCGTGCGCTGGCCATTCCGCTTGATGAAGTGAACCGTCTGGGTATGCAAGCCATGTTATGGGCCGAAAATATTACGGCCTCCGATGACGCAGGCTAAACCGCTTTATTGCCATAGATAAATTTAATGCTGAAAACCCTGTTTGGTAGCCTAACCGGCAAATCCGCCCCCGCCCCCCGGGCCCCTGAAAATACGCCGCTTAAGCGCGCCGAACCCGAACGCCTGCCTCCCGCTTTCGGTTTTGTCACCCACCACCCGGTGTACGATTCCCAGCAAAAACTGGTCGCCTACGAATTTGTCGCCCGCGACGCCGTGCAGCGCAATGAAGCCAGCGCCGGCCTGTACCAGCAGTACGATAATCTGATGTTGAACACACTGCTCAATCTGGATGTATTCAGCCTACTGGCCAAACGTCGTGCCTTTATCAACTTGTCGCTGGGGACACTACAAAATCCGCAACTGGCCACACTGGCCGCACAGCGCGTGATCTGCGTCATTAATCCCTCGACCGGTGAGAGCGTTGGAGAACCCGAGCTGGAACAAATACGCCAGCTAAAAAGTCAGGGCTTGTGCTTTGCACTGGAGCCGACACAATTTGGTGATACCCATCTGTCGGCTTCTTTGCAAGACACATTATTTGGCTTGATGGACTATCTGGTACTCGATTTCTCGGCCCCAGCCGAAGAGGTACTAATCCCGTTTCTAGACAAGTTACCCGCCCGCTTTCCGCACGCACGCTGGTATGCACGCAATATCAACTCGATGGAAGCCTACGAGGTCTGCCTGCGCAGCAGCGCGGCCCACGAACGCTTCGTACTATTCCATGGCCCCTTTATCACCCAGGTGCGCAAAACAGAGCTAGCATCTACCGATGCCAGCCAGTTGCGAGTCATGGAAATCATGCGCATGCTACGCGCCGGCGCCGACAGCAAAGCACTGGATACCCAATTCAAGCTTGACTCGGTACTGCTGTTCAAGCTGCTGCGCTTTATCAATGCCTCGGCCAACGGACTAAGCCGCAAAGTGGCCACATTGGACGAAATCCTACTGCTATTGGGGCGGGAAACCCTGTTCAAGTGGCTGACCCTGCTGCTATTCAACGGCACAAAAGAAGACAATCGTAGTCAGGTATTGCTGGAGCGCTCGCTCTGGCGAGCCCGCTTTATGGAAAATCTGGGTGTAGCTGGCGGCAAGAACAAACTGGAGTGCGAACACCTGTTTCTCACCGGCATGTTTTCCATGCTGGATGCGCTACTGCAACAGCCTATCAACGAGGCACTACAGCCTCTGTCCTTGCCTGCTACAGTCAGCAACGCATTAATAGACTGTCAGGGCTTGTTCGCGCCCTACCTCGCCTTGACCTTGTCTCTGGAGCAAGGCCAGACCGACCGTATCCGCATGCTGTCGGGCGTGCTTGGTCTGCAGGTCGAGCAGATCAACCGCATGCAACTTCAAGCCATGACCTGGGCCGAATCTATCGCCAACCCGGCCTAAACCAGCCTGCTGGTACTGGACTTGTGCAGCCAGTTCTTATGGGGGGACGGTAAAATTAACCTGCGCATGAAACGCAAAGGGTGAATTCAGAGAGTATGTACAATAGGACAATCGGCATACAGAGAATGGGCCGATAAATAGCGACACCAAGCAGACTCCGGCAACAGTTTTGGAACTGGAGCGCAATTGAAAAACAAAAGACTAATTATTTTACTTAATTTCACAAACCGATAGCCACTCTATTAAACCCATAAAAAGGAAGCTGTAAATTAATCACAGCTTCCTTTTCACACACACCATCTGAAGCAAAAAGAATCATGCAGCTTCTTAATTTTCAGAAAAGTGTCCGTTATGCATTAGGAGGAGTTCCTTCAGCATGAGAAACAACAACTTCAATTTGGATTAAAGCATCTTTAGGTAAAACTGAAACACCTACTGTTCTTCGTGCGGGAACACCATCAGGGAAGAATACTGTGTAAGCTTCATCCACAGCATCAATATCTTCGATGTTTTTAAGAAATATATTTACCTTAACCACATCATCCATAACGTGGTTAATACTTTCTACAATTGACTTGATATTTTTCAAGCATTGTCCAGCCTGATCTTTTACACCACCAGCTACCATTTCTCCCGTTTTTGGATCCAAAGGCAATTGAGCTGAAATGTGGTTGTAATGAGAAAAAGCTACTGTCTGTGAAGACAACGCATTTTTCGGTGCATTTTCAGTATTTTTTGCCCTGATGACGATTCCATGCCTATCTTCAACAGCTTGTGGGGGCGTACCGTCACCATGTGACACAACCGCTTCGATTTGCACCAAGGCATCCATAGGTAAAGCTGCCGCTGCAACCACAGTCCGTGCAGGTACATAGGCAACGGCTCTGGCAATCGCCGAGTCAGGGAAGAACGTCGTATAAACTTCGTTTACGGCATCGATGTCGTTGAAGTTTTTAAGGAAGATATTTACCTTGACAATATCATCAAAAGGAACATCGATCCCTTCCAGAATTGCCTTGATGTTCTTCAAACACTGCCCAGCCTGTTCTTTCACACCACCAGCCACTAGTTGGCCAGATTTCGGATCAATCGGCAATTGAGCAGAAATATTATTGTAGTGAGAAAAAGCTACAGTCTGCGTAGACAGCGGACTGATGGGTGCATTTTTCGTGTTTCTTGCAACTTTGACGAGATCACCCGCCTGAGGAGCATTTGGAATTGTACCTTCACCATTAAAAACAAGCGCTTCAACTTGCACTAAAGCACCCAAAGGTAACGCATCAACTGCAACTACTGTCAGCGCAGGAACATAATTTGGGAAGAATTTTGCATAAACTGCATTTACAGTATTAACGTCTGATATACTTTTAACAAATATACTAACCCTAGCAATATCGTCCATAACATGGTCGATACTTTCTACAATCGCCTTGATATTTTCAAAACACTGCCCAGCTTGCTCTTCTACACCACCAACTATCAATTTGCCAGATTTAAAATCGATAGGAAGTTGAGCTGAAACATTATTGTAATGAGAGAACGCTACAGCTTGCGAGTATGGACCTATGCTTTTAGGTGCATTCTCAGTATTTATTGCTAACACTGCGTTATAGCTACTCATAATAACACTCACCTTTTTCTTGAATTTAGTGGCTGCGTGGCAAGCACGTACTCCACTTTGACAATGGGCAGTTGTGACTACTCTATCTGGGCGGCCATACCTTAAACCCACAACACGAC
>NZ_JBOFOO010000274.1:0-24291 GCF_051659485.1 Craterilacuibacter sp.
CATCTCCATACTCGGGGCACAACTACGGAGATTGCGCCCCCTTGCCAACGGGGCAAGGCCTGAGCAGCAACAAAGGAAACCCAAGTATGGATAGACACAGAATATGGCTGGTCACGCTGCCGTTGCTGGCTGGCCTTGCGCAGGCCCAGCAGCCGCGCACAAACTGGAGCGAAGCAAACCGGCAGGTTGCCGAATTTCCTCGCGGGCACGCAGACGTCGTGAAGTGGGAACAGGCCAAGCGCCTGCCGCCCGCCCAGTCAGAAGCCCAAACCGCCACACTGGTGCTTGCCGATATCGACGAGGCCATCCGCCTCGCCTGGCGCCCCCACACGGGCCTCGCCGCTCCGCTGAACCGCCTGGGCAAAGCCGATACCGCCCTGATTGCCAGCGGCCAGTGGCATGCGCTGTCCGCACACCGGGTGCTGGGCATCGCCGACTCGGCGGAAGTTCTCGAAGTTGCCCACGCCACCCGCAAGACCCTGCTGGGCGCCATCGCACAGGTGCAGGCGCGCCCCTACCAGCAGCAGGTGGTGCAGGCAGCCGAAGCAGGCGCAGAGCTTGGCGAGCGCATGGCGGAAGTCGGCAACTGGAGCAAACTGCAAGCGGCACGCCAGCAACTGGTCAAGACACAGGCGACCCAGCAATGGCAACGTGACCGCTACGCCGCCGAACTTGGCGAGGCGACTGTGCTCAAGGCGCTGGGCCAGTGGACCCGCAACCCGGCACAGACGCTGCAACTGCCTGCCAAGCTGCCCGCATTGCCGGCAGAACCGATAAACGAACGGCTGGTGCAAGAGCGGGTGCAAAGCGTGGCGGCGCGGCTACCCAAAAGCGAAAGCATCACCCTGAGCGTCAACGCCACGCTTGCCTATCAGGCCTACCGCACGGCGTACACGCTCGCCCGCAGCCAGTTGGATGACTCGCTCAGGCTGCACCAACTCATCTACGACGAAACCGCGCTGCGCTACAACGGCATGTTATTGAACACTTGGAACCTGCTTGAAGAGGCACGGGCGCTGGCCGGGGCACGGGTCGCAGCCATCGACGCCACCCGGGACTTCTGGCTGGCGGACGCCGACCTGCAATGGATCATGCTGGGCGGCAAGCCCGAACCCCTCGCCTTGGCGGGGGCTGACAGCGGCACGGGTACGGCTAGCGCCGGGCATTGAACAAAAAGGGACACATATGAGCATTAATTCTTCCCGCCGCCGCTTCTTTGCCGGCGTCACCACCGCCGTGGTCGGCGCAACTATCGCCCGCTCGGCGCTGGCCGCCCTGCCCGAACCGGTCATCCAGACCTCGGTCGCAACCGCACCGCCGCTGCAACCCAATAGCGGCCGCCCGTACAACCCTGTCGTCACTCTGAACGGCTGGACCTTGCCATGGCGGATGAACAACGGCGTCAAGGAGTTCCACTTGGTCGCCGAACCGGTCGAGCGCGAGATGGCGCCTGGTTTTACCGCCCAACTATGGGGTTACAACGGACAGAGTCCGGGACCGACCATCGAAGTGGTCGAAGGCGACCGCGTGCGGATCTTTGTCAGCAACAAGCTACCCGAGCACACCAGTATCCACTGGCATGGGCAGCGCCTGCCCAACGGCATGGACGGCGTCTCCGGCCTGACCCAGCCCGCCATCAAGCCAGGCAAAACCTTCGTCTACGAATTCGTCGCCCGTCGCCCCGGCACCTTCATGTACCACCCGCACGCCGACGAAATGGTTCAGATGGCGATGGGCATGCATGGCATGTGGATCACCCACCCCAAGAACCCGCACCCGCTCATCGACGAGGTCGACCGCGACTTCTGCTTCCTGCTCAACGCGTTCGACGTCGAGCCCGGCAGCCGCACGCCCAAGGTCATGACCATGAGCGATTTCAATATCTGGAGCTGGAATAGCCGGATTTTCCCAGCCATCGACTCGCTGAACGTCAGGCTGAATGACAAGGTCCGCATCCGGGTCGGCAACCTGACCATGACCAACCACCCGATCCACCTGCACGGTCATGAGTTCATGGTCACCGGCACCGACGGCGGGCCGACCCCGAAGTCCGCGCGCTGGCACGAGGTCACCACCGACATCGGCGTCGGCCAGATGCGCCAACTCGAATTTATCGCCGACGAAGAAGGCGACTGGGCGATCCACTGCCACAAGAGCCACCACACCATGAATGCAATGGGACACGACGTGCCGACCATGATCGGTGTCGATCACCGTGACCTGATCGGCAAGATCCAGCAAGTGGCGCCGGACTACATGCTGATGGGCGAGCGTGGCATGGCCGACATGGGCGCGATGGAAATGCCCATCCCGGACAACACCGCGCCGATGATGACCGGCCACGGCCAATACGGCCCGCTGGAAATGGGCGGCATGTTCAGCGTACTCAAGGTGCGCAAGGACCAGCGCCCCGGCGACTACCGTGATCCGGGCTGGTTCCGCCACCCGGCCGGCACCGTCGCCTATGAGTACACCGGCGCACTGAAAGCGCCGCAGCGGCAAAAGCCACAACCCGCCACGCCTGGCGGCACCACCGTCAAAGCGAAGAAGCCCGGTGCCCAGCACAAGCAACACTGACCCGCCCTTTTGGAGCACGCTGCATGAAAAAACACGCTATTTTTGTCGCCGTCTGGCTGAGCAGCCTGACGATCACCCCGGCAGTCGCAAGCGGCACCCACGCGGGCGCCCACGGTGAATCCGCCATCGGCCAACCCGGCAAGCCCGCCGAGATCAGCAGAACAATCGCGGTCGACATGCGCGACACCATGCGTTTCTCCGCGCAGCAAGTTTCGGTCAAGCAAGGCGAAACGATCCGCTTCGTACTGACCAATAGCGGCAAACTCAAGCACGAGTTCAGCCTGGGCACCGAAAAGGAACTCGTCGAACACAACGAAGTCATGAAGAAATACCCGGACATGGAACACGACGAACCGGGCAAGCTGACGCTCGCACCCGGCGGCAAGGGCGAGATGATCTGGCGTTTTACCAAGACTGGCATCGTCCATTTCGCCTGCCTGCACCCCGGCCACTACGAGGCCGGCATGAAGGGGCAGATCAAGGTCAGTCCCCGCTAAACCCCGCCCCACACATCCTTCACATCAAGGAATACGACATGTCCCCTATCCGCAAACTGCTTCAGGGCTGCGCGCTCGGCCTCGCCACGCTGGCACCACTGGCAGGCACCAGCCACGCCACCCCCAGCATGCACATGAACCACACAGCAGCCGACTCGCTCACCGCAGGCGAAGTGCGCAAGCTTGACCCTGCCAGCGGCAAGATCACCATCAAGCACGGCCCCATCCAGCATCTGGACATGCCAAGCATGACCATGGTATTCATCGCCAGCGACAAGGCGCTACTGGACAAGGTCAAGGTCGGCGACCAGATCCGCTTCATGGTCCGCCATGAAGGCGGCAAGATGCTGGTCACCGACATCCAGCCGGCCAAGTAAATCCCGCCCAAACATAAGCGTCAGGCCACCCCACCTTGCCAGCAGGCGTTGGGGTGGTCAGCGCGAACGAAGTGCCACCCAAGCCCGGCAAACATCTTCTGTTGCGCCAAACGCCGGCGCGTCAGCACCTTCCCATTCGATTTATTCCAGTGAATGAACTCAGCCGCAGTACCGACCACATCCCCAGCCAGAGCTGCCTCCATAAAAGCGCCGGCCTGGGCCTCGCACACTCCGGTGGGTAGACGAAAAGTGTCGCAATTTTGCTCACTGGCAAGTATCAAAGATTAAAGAAAGAAATTTTTCTCACTTTAGGGATTGTAAAACACGGCCAAGTGATTTAAACATACGTTTGAATGCTACTGGCAAGTGCCGGCAGCACGGCAAAATATACCCCGGACGCCCCGGGTGCGACACTCTTAGGAGATACCTCTGATGCCAGCCTACAAAGCCCCCTTGCGCGACCTCGACTTCGTTCTAAATGAACTGATCAAAGTTCAGGACATTATCCCTGCGTTGCCGGGCTACGAAGAAGCCACTCAGGATATCTTCGCTTCCTACCTCGAAGCCGCTGCCCAGTTCTGCGAAAACGAAATTGCGCCGCTTAACCGTAGCGGCGATGAGGAAGGCTGCGAGTTCAACCCCGCCGACCATAGCGTCAAGACACCATCCGGCTTCAAGGAAGCTTACCAGCAGTTTTGCGAACTGGGCTTTACCGGTCTGGATTGCGACCCGGCTTATGGCGGCCAGGGCATGCCCAAGGCACTCGCCTTCCCCATCATGGAAATGCAATGCTCGGCCAACGTGGCATGGAGCATGTATCCGGGCCTGTCGCATGGTGCTTATGCCGCAATCCATGCGCACGGCACCGACGAACAAAAATCGACCTATCTGCCGCATCTGGTCGACGGTAGCTGGACCGGCACCATGTGCCTGACCGAACCGCATTGCGGCACCGATCTGGGCCTGCTGAAAACCAAGGCCGAGCCCAATGGCGACGGCAGCTACAGCATCACCGGCACCAAGATTTTCATCTCGGCCGGCGAGCACGACATGTCCGACAACATCATCCATCTGGTGTTGGCCCGCCTGCCGGACGCACCCAAGGATGTGAAAGGCATTTCGCTGTTTATCGTACCCAAGTTCCACGCAGACGGCAGCCGCAATCCCGTTGCCTGTGGCGCGCTAGAACACAAAATGGGCATCAAGGCCAATGCCACGGCAGTGATCAATCTCGACAACGCCAAGGGCTACCTGATCGGTGAGGCAAATAAAGGCCTGTCCTGCATGTTCACCATGATGAATGCAGCACGCCTGGGTTGCGGCATGCAGGGCCTGGGCATCGGCGAAGCCTCGTTCCAGGGCGCACTGGCTTATGCACGCGACCGCCTGCAAATGCGCGCCCTCACCGGTGCCAAGTTTCCAGAGAAGGCCGCCGACCCGATTATTGTGCACCCCGATGTGCGCCGTATGCTGCTGACGCAAAAAGCCTACACCGAAGCCGGCCGTGCGCTGACCGCGCTGCTGGCCTTGCAGCTGGATATCGAAGAAAAACACCCGGATGCTGAGATGCGTCAGGATGCGGCCGATCTGGTTGCGCTGCTGACACCGGTGGCCAAGGCCTTCATGACCGACAACGGCTATGAAGCGGCCAATATGGGCGTGCAGATTTTCGGCGGCCACGGCTTCATCCGCGAGTGGGGCATGGAGCAATTGGTACGCGACTGCCGCATCTCGCAGCTGTACGAAGGCACCAACGGCATTCAGGCTATCGACCTTCTGGGCCGCAAGGTGCTGCTGGATCAGGGTGCCAAGCTGCGCAAATTCTCCAAGCTGATCCACAAGTTCTGCGAGGCGAATGCCGGCAACGCACAGCTGGCCGAATTTGTCGGCCCGCTGTCCAAGCTGCTGAAAGAAGTCGGCGAAACCACCATGGGCATCGGCATGGCCTCCATGATGGACAAGGACGAAGCCGGCGCAGCCGCGACCGACTTCCTGCGCCTGATCGGCCACATCACCTACGCCTGGCTGTGGGCACGCATGGCCGAAGTGGCGTATACCAAGCTGGGCTCGGGCGACGACGCGTTCTACAACGCCAAGATCACCACCGCCCGCTTCTACTACGCCAAACTGCTGCCGCAAGTGGAGGCGCTGAAAGTCACCATCAAGACAGGCGCCAAGCCTTTGATGGCACTGGAAGACGAAAACTTCGCCTTCTGATCGAACGCCCATCCACCAAGGCCCTGCGGGGCCTTTTTTATTGTTCACGTATCCGCAATAAAACAGAATGCAATTGCTGTTTTCCCTGATGGGGAATTCCGCAATTACCCCATGCGCGCCTGACAGCTAGCATCCTGCAAAAATCCATACCGCAAAACACCATCCCATCGGTAAACAGGATTCGCAAACAGGAAGCCATGCCATGAGCCATAAACCGCTGTATTCACGCCTGTATTTTCAGGTTTTGCTCGCGATCACGCTAGGTGTGGCGCTGGGTGCCTTCATGCCCGAACTCGGTGCCAAGATGAAGCCACTGGGTGATGCCTTCATCAAGCTGATCAAAATGATGATCGCCCCCATCATTTTCACCACCGTCGTCGTCGGCATTGCCAAGATGGGCGACATGAAGGAAGTCGGCCGCGTCGGCCTCAAGTCGCTGCTCTACTTCGAAGTGGTCAGCACGCTGGCGCTGGTGATCGGTCTAGTGGTCGTTAATGTGCTCAAACCGGGGGCCGGCCTCAATGTCGACCCGGCGACACTGGATGCCTCCAGCATTGCCAAGTACACCGATAGTGCCAAGGAGATGAGCACTATCGACTTTCTGATGCACATCATCCCGGACACGGTCGTCGGCGCCTTTGCCGGTGGCGAGATCCTGCAGGTGCTGCTGTTCTCGGTACTCTTGGGTCTGGCGCTGACGCGACTGGGCGACAAGGGCAAGCCTCTGGTATCCATCCTTGACGAATTCTCGCACGCGCTGTTCGGCATCATCGGCATGCTGATGAAGCTGGCGCCTATCGGTGCCTTCGGCGCGATGGCGTTCACCATCGGCAAATACGGTATCGGCTCGCTCAAGCAGTTGGGCTTTTTGATGCTGTGTGTCTACATCACCTGCTTCGCCTTCGTATTCGTGGTGCTGGGTACCATCGCCAAGCTGCACGGCTTTAGCCTGATCAAGTTCCTGGCCTATATCAAGGAAGAACTGATTCTGGTGCTGGGCACCTCGTCGAGCGAAACCGCACTGCCACGCATGATGAGTAAGCTGGAAAACCTGGGCTGCTCCAAGCCGGTAGTCGGCATGGTGATCCCGACCGGCTACTCGTTCAACCTGGACGGCACCTCGATCTACCTGACCATGGCGGCGATTTTTATCGCGCAGGCGACCAATGTCGAACTGACACTGACCGAAGAGCTGGGCATTCTGGGTGTACTGCTGCTGACCTCCAAGGGCGCAGCAGCAGTCACCGGCGGCGGCTTTATCACCCTGGCAGCGACACTGGCGACACTGGGCGGCAAACTGCCGGTGGAAGGCTTGGCCCTATTGATCGGTGTTGACCGCTTTATGTCCGAAGCGCGCGCCATTACCAATCTGATCGGCAATGGCGTGGCGACCGTGGTGATCGCCAAGTGGGAAAATGCGCTGGATGTTGCGCGCATGCACCGCGTACTGAACGGCGAGACCGAACAGGAAGCGGACGAACCGGAAGTGGTTGCCAATGAGGCACTGGAAGCGCTGGATCTGGTACCTGCCCAGCAAACACGCTAAGTCAAGCCGCTGAAAAACAAAAACCCCGGCGGACCGTCCGCCGGGGTTTTTATATTCGGGCCATCAAGCTCAGACCTTGCCGCAGCAGGCCTTGTACTTTTTGCCGCTGCCGCATGGGCACGGATCATTGCGGCCAACCTTGTCGCCTTCGCGGCGCACGGTTGCAGGCGCTTGCTCCTTGGCACGCCAGTAGGCATACACGGCCAGGATGGCATCCTCTACTTCGTCCTTGAAAGCATCCAGTTCGGCATCGCTGAAAGAGATCAGATCTTCGCCATCTTCCTGTTCGAAAATACCGCCCAATGCCATTACCGGATACAAGAGATCCTCGAAGCCCTCATCATCGGCAACCTCAAACCAGTCGGTCTCGACAACATCCAGCGCGTAGAGGTAGGCATTACACCAGGCCCAGTAATCGGCTTCGTCACTGTCTTCTTCTGAAAACAGGATCATTTCCGGCATATCGCCATTGGCCAGTGCGTCTTCGGTATTCTGGAACAAGCGTGTCAACAGTTCACGCGCTTCAGCTTCCTCTTCGGCGCTGCCAAATGCGGGCGCATCGCCCAAGGCTTCATTGAGCAACTCGTCCAGCGGCATGCGGTCGGGGCCGCTGGCAACTGCGCAAAAAAAGCCCTGAACTTCGTCAGTGCGCATGGTCGAACCATCGACTGCCAGCGGCGAGAGCAGGGTTTCCAGTCGCGTCAGATCTGCGTCGGTGAATGCTTGAACTGTCATGGTGATTCCTTGAAAAAATTCGATTGCAGGTATTGTACCCTTAGCCGCAGGCTGTGGGCGATGCAGATCCGACTGGGCATGCCTTTGGCTCCACCATAGCCGACCTGCGGGCCCCGTAGCGCGCAAAATCAGCGTGCTTCTTTAAACGGGGCTGACTACATCAGGGCAATACAGTAGTAAGATATTGCAATAAAAAGAGGCCACAACCAAATGCAAGATCATTTTACGATCTCCGAACTCGCCCGCGAATTCGACATTACCCTGCGTACCCTGCGTTTTTATGAAGAACAGGGACTGATAGAACCCGAGCGCCAGGGGCGCAACCGCCTGTTCTCCAAACGTGACCGTGCCCGTATCAAACTCATCCTGCGCGGCCGGCGCATCGGGCTGTCCCTGACCGATATCCGTGAAATTATCGAGCTTTACGATCAGCGCGAACAAGCCAGCCAAGCGGCCAAGCTGCTGGATCTGCTACAGGAACGACGCCGGCAACTCGAAGCGCAACGCCGGGATCTGGATGCCATCCTGACGGAAATAGACACACTGGAAATTCACTGCCGCACGCAGACCGCAGCACCGGACTAAGTCCACTGCGGCGCAGATACCACAGCCTCCTGTTTTTACACGCATCATGATTGACGTTTACGTTAACGTAACTCATGATCAAGACAAACAACGACAGGAGACACCCGCATGCAAGCAAGTCAGAACTTTGGCCTTGACGACACCTGCCGTGCACTGCGGGAAGCCGTGCGCGCATTCGCCGATATCGAAATTGCGCCACGCGCAGCCGCAATCGACCGCGACAACCAGTTTCCCGCCGATTTGTGGCTCAAGCTGGGCGAAATGGGCCTATTGGGCATCACGGCAGAAGAAAGCTATGGCGGTGCGGGGCTAGGCTATCTTGCGCACATGATTGCCATGGAGGAAATTTCACGCGCATCGGCCTCGGTTGGCCTCTCTTATGGCGCGCACTCCAATCTGTGCGTCAACCAGATCAGCCGCAATGGCAATCAGGCACAAAAACAGCGCTACCTGCCCGGCCTGATCGCAGGCAGCAAGATAGGCGCACTGGCCATGTCCGAACCGGATGCCGGCTCCGACGTCGTCAGCATGAAGCTTTCCGCCATCCGCCACGGCGACCACTTCGTACTGAACGGCAGCAAGATGTGGATCACCAATGGAGGCGACGCCGATGTGCTGGTGGTCTACGCCAAGACCGACCCGGCAGCCGGCGCACGCGGCATGACGGCCTTCATCATTGAAAAGGGCATGGCCGGCTTCAGTCATGGCAGCAAGCTGGACAAGCTGGGCATGCGCGGCTCCAACACCTACCCGCTCTACTTCGACAACTGCGAGGTGCCGGCGGCCAACGTCCTGGGGGACGTCGGTGGCGGCGTCAATGTCCTGATGAGCGGCCTCGATTACGAACGTGCGGTACTGGCAGCCGGCCCCCTGGGCATCATGCAGGCCTGTATGGACCTCACCCTGCCCTACCTCACCGCACGCAAGCAGTTTGGCCAGCCTATCGGCGACTTCCAGTTGATGCAGGGCAAGCTGGCCGATATGTATGTCACGCTGTCGGCCAGCCGCGCCTATGTCTACGCCGTCGGCGCCGCACTCGATGCAGGCAGCAGCGGCCGTACCGTACGCAAGGATGCGGCCGGGGTGATCCTGTACAGCGCCGAGAATGCGACGCGGATGGCATTGGACACCATTCAGTGCCTGGGCGGCGTCGGCTACACCAACGATTTGCCGGCCGGCCGCCTGCTCAGGGATGCCAAGCTGTATGAAATCGGGGCCGGCACCAGTGAAATCCGCCGCTGGCTGATAGGCCGGGAACTGATGGCCGAACAGCGCTAATCAGGGAGTGGGGAGTTGGGAGTGGTGAGTCACCGCCCCTACTCCCCACTCCCTCCAACTACTCCCTACTCCCCATTTTCCACTCCCCACCATGCCCATACTCGAATCCACCCTATCCACGCGCAGCGCGGACTTTCAGGCCAATACGGCACGCATGCGCGTACTGGTCGATGAACTGAAGTCGCACGTCGCCCGGGCGGCACGGGGCGGCGGAGACAGCGCACGCGCCAAACATCAGGCACGCGGCAAGCTGTTGCCGCGCGAACGGATAGACCTCTTGCTCGACGACGGCGCGCCCTTTCTCGAGCTGTCACAACTGGCGGCAGATGGCATGTACGGTGATGACGCCCCCGGCGCCGGCATCATCTGCGGCATCGGCCGCATTGCCGGCGTTAATTGCGTGATCGTCGCCAACGACGCCACCGTCAAGGGCGGCACCTACTACCCGATGACGGTGAAAAAACATTTGCGCGCACAGGAAGTCGCCCGCAGCAACCGCCTGCCCTGCGTCTATCTGGTCGACTCCGGCGGCGCCTTCCTGCCCTTGCAGGACGAGGTTTTTCCCGACCGCGAACACTTCGGCCGCATCTTTTTCAACCAGGCACAGTTGTCTGCCGCCGGCATTCCGCAGATCGCGGTAGTAATGGGTTCATGCACCGCCGGTGGCGCCTACGTCCCGGCCATGAGCGACGAAACCATCATCGTACGGGGGCAAGGCACCATTTTTCTGGGCGGGCCGCCACTGGTCAAAGCGGCCACCGGCGAAGTGGTCACTGCCGAGGAACTGGGCGGCGGCGAGGTGCACACCCGCGTTTCGGGGGTGGCCGACCATCTGGCCGAGAACGACGGCCATGCACTGGCTATCGCACGGCGCATTATCGGCGACCTGAACTGGCCCGGGCAGGATGGGCGCGACACCACACCGGCCAAGCCGCCACGGCATCGCGCCGACGAGCTTTACGGCGTGATTCCGGCCGACAGCAAGCAGCCCTTCGATGTACGCGAAATCATTCTGCGGCTGAGCGACGACTCGGCTTTTGATGAGTTCAAGGCCAACTATGGCACCACGCTGATTACCGGCTTTGCCCGGCTCAACGGCCATCTGGTCGGCATCATAGCCAATAACGGCATTCTGTTTTCCGAGTCCGCGCTCAAGGGCGCGCACTTTATCGAGCTGTGCTGCCAGCGCAAGATCGCGCTGATCTTTTTGCAGAACATCACCGGCTTCATGGTCGGCAAGAAGTACGAAAACGGCGGCATCGCACGCGACGGCGCCAAGCTGGTGACTGCCGTCGCCTGTGCGGCGGTGCCGAAATTTACCGTGGTCATCGGCGGCAGTTTCGGTGCCGGCAACTACGGCATGTGCGGACGCGCCTTCGACCCGCGCTTCCTGTGGATGTGGCCCAATGCCCGCATTTCGGTGATGGGGGGTGAACAGGCAGCCTCGGTACTGGCCACCGTCAAGCGCGAGCAGTTGGGCGATGCCTTGAGTCGCGAAGACGAAGAAAATTTCAAAGCGCCGATACGGGCACAGTACGAGCGGCAGGGCCACCCGTTTTATGCCAGCGCCCGTCTGTGGGACGACGGCATTATCGATCCGGCGCAAACGCGCGAGGTTCTGGCGCTGGCACTGGATGCCAGCCTCGGCGCCCCCATCCCCGATACCCGCTTCGGCGTGTTCCGCATGTGAGGCCCGCAATGCAGACAAGCACACTGCTAATAGAACGCAAGCGGCACACCGCCACCATCTGGCTCAACCGTCCGGAACGGCATAATGCGCTGGATGAACATGTGATACGCGAACTGACCCACAGCCTGCAGCAGCTGGCCGGCGAGACCGCTATACGGGTCATTGTGCTGGCCGGGTGCGGCACCAGCTTCTGTGCTGGTGCCGATCTTGACTGGATGCGCCGGGCGGCAACATTTACGGCCACGCAAAACCGGGAGGATGCCCAAGCACTGGCCACCCTGCTCAAGACAATATACCGCAGCCCCAAACCGGTGATTGCCCGCATACACGGCGCGGCAATGGCCGGCGGCATGGGACTTGTCGCGGCCTGCGATATCGCCGTCGCCACCGAGCAGGCCGTATTCGGCCTGTCTGAAGTGCGCTTGGGATTGATACCGGCCACCATCGCCCCTTATGTCAGCGAGGCGATCGGCCTGCGCGCCATGCGCCGCTACACCCTATCAGCCGAACGGATCAGCGCCGACAAGGCATGGCAGCTGGGGCTGGTACACGAGCTGGTACCTGCCGATGCGCTGGATGCCTGCATCGAAAAACTGGCTCAACAACTGGCACTGGGTGCACCGCAAGCCATCGCCAACAGCAAGTCCCTGCTACGCCAGACGGCCGAAAACTCGACCGCCGATGATAGCTGGCTGGCTGAAACCGCCAGCCTGATTGCCCAAACCCGCACCGGCGCCGAAGCGCAGGAAGGGCTGGCGGCTTTTTTCGATAAACGCCGCCCCGCCTGGCAAGAGGAGACGCGCTAATGCCCAGCAAGATACTGATCGCCAATCGTGGCGAAATCGCCTGCCGCATCATGCACACCGCCCACCGGCTGGGCATACGCACCGTCGCCGTTTATTCCGATGCCGACGCCGATGCACAGCACGTCAAGCTGGCCGGCGAAGCCATCCATATCGGTGCAAGCCCCGCCGCCGAATCGTATTTAAAGGCCGAGCGCATGATCGCTGCGGCCAAGGCCAGCGGTGCCGATGCCATCCACCCCGGCTACGGATTTTTATCGGAGAACGCTGACTTTGCCGCCGCCTGCCTCGCGGCCGGCATTACGTTTATCGGCCCGCCGGAGTCGGCCATTCGTGCCATGGGCTCCAAATCGGCCGCCAAGACACTGATGCACAGTGCAGGCATTCCTTTGGTACCGGGCTACCACGGCGAGAGACAGGACGATGCTTTTCTGCTGCAACAAGCAAACAGGATCGGCTACCCGCTACTGATCAAGGCGGTGCAAGGCGGCGGCGGCAAGGGCATGCGCGTCGTCGAACGTGAAGACGATTTCGCCGCCGCGCTGGCGTCATGCCGGCGCGAGGCACTGGCTGCCTTCGGCGACGAGGTGGTGCTGCTGGAAAAATACCTGCAACGCCCGCGCCATATCGAGATCCAGCTATTTGCAGACAAGTACGGCAACGCGGTCTACCTGTTCGAACGCGACTGTTCGGCCCAGCGCCGCCACCAGAAAGTCATAGAAGAAGCGCCGGCGCCCCATCTGCCGGAAGCCATCCGCCAGGCCATGGGCGAGGCCGCCTGTGCAGCGGCGCGCGCCGTGGGCTATGTCGGCGCCGGCACGGTCGAATTCATCATGGACAGCGGCGGCGTCTTCTACTTTATGGAGATGAATACGCGGCTACAGGTCGAGCATCCGGTCACCGAGATGATTACCGGACAGGATCTGGTCGCGTGGCAGATCCGCATCGCCGCCGGCGAAGCACTCCCGCTCAAACAACAGCAGCTTGCCATTCACGGCCACGCCTTCGAAGCACGCATTTACGCCGAAGATCCGGACAAGGGCTTTTTGCCCTCCACCGGCACGCTGACCCACCTGCGCCTGCCGGCGGGCTCGGCGCGGGTACGCATCGATGGCGGCGTGCTTCAGGGCGATACCATCTCGCCGTGGTATGACCCGATGATCGCCAAGCTGATCGTCTGGGGCGAGACGCGCGACATCGCACTGCAAGGCCTGCGCCTGGCCTTGAGCGAATGCCAGATCGCAGGTGTCGCGAATAATATCGACTTTCTTGGCCGGCTGGCCGCACACCCGGAGTTTGCTGCAGGGCAAGTCGATACCGGCCTGATTGCACGCGCTGAAGCACAACTCATTCCGCCCCCCGCCCCGCCCGCGGCATGGCAACTGGCACTGCTCACCCTGGCCGAGGCCGCGACCACCGCCCGGACATCATCAGTCGCAAGCGGCTGGCGCCTCAATGGCACGCTTAAACGCAGCTTCGAATGGACGATAGCCGGGCATCCATACACCGTTCTGCTGGAATACCGGCAGGACGGGTTTGACATCACCACCCCGCTGGGGGCGCTGAGCGCCCGCATCCAGCACACTGCCGAAGGGCTCTATGCATGGCTAAACGGACATCGCTATCAGGCACGCATGATCCGGCAAGGCGGGCAGCGCATCCTGTTTACCCAAGGGCAAAGCCTTACCGCCACACTAGGCGACCCTTATGCCTATGCCCGTAGCGAAATTCATGGCCATGCCCAGATCAAGGCACCCATGCCCGGCCGCGTAGTCGCGCTATTGGCACAGGTCGGCACACCACTGGAAAAGGGCACACCGCTGATGATACTGGAAGCGATGAAAATGGAGCACACGCTCAGGGCACCGGCCGATGGCATGGTACGCAGCTATCTGTTTGCAGCGGGCGAACAGGTGAGTGACGGCGACGAACTGCTGGACTTTGAAACAGCATAAGGAGACAGGGATGCAGGTCAAAATAGTCGAAGTCGGCCCGCGCGACGGGCTGCAAAATGAAAAACAGGCCTTGCCGGTCGCGCTGAGGGTCGAGCTGATCCGGCGTCTGGCCGCAGCAGGCTTGAGCCATATCGAAGCCGGTGCCTTTGTGTCGCCGCGCTGGGTGCCGCAGATGGCGGGTACGGCCGAGGTGCTTGCGGCACTGGATCTGGCCGGCCCCGTCAGTTATCCGGTGCTGGTGCCCAACGAGCAGGGACTGGATGCTGCACTCAAAGCCGGTGCGCGCGAAATTGCCGTATTTGGTGCCGCCAGCGAAAGCTTCAGCCAGCACAATATCAACATGGGCATCCACGAAAGCCTGATCCGCTTTGCACAAGTCACACGCCACGCGCTGGCTGCCGGCTTACGGGTACGGGCTTATGTGTCATGCGTGGCCGGTTGCCCGTACGAGGGCGACATCGCGGCGGCGCGTGTCGCCGACCTTGCCGCAGCCTTTGCCGAGATGGGCTGCTATGAAATAAGTCTGGGCGATACCGTCGGCACCGGCACGCCCAATAGGGTCAGGATCATGCTGGATGCCGTACTGGCCCGGGTACCGGCGCAACAACTGGCCTGCCATTTTCACGACACCTACGGCATGGCGATTGCCAATATCGTCGCCGCACTGGAGATGGGGATACACACATTCGACAGTTCCATCGCCGGCCTTGGCGGCTGCCCGTATGCCAAAGGCGCGTCGGGCAATGTAGCGACCGAAGACGTACTGTGGTTACTGGCCGGCATGGGGATACCGACCGGTGTCCATTTGCAGCAGGTGGTCGACACCGCCTGGTTTATCAGTGAGGCACTGGGACGACAACCGGTCTCGCGCGTGGCACAGGCTCTGGGGCGCAGTACAAGAGCCGGCTAAACCACGTTCATCGCTATATTTGGCATAATCATTCAAGGCATGAATCGACAAAGGCATGGCATGCCTCCCGTTTTAGCGCGACACCGCTTATGCTGACCCATCCAGTGCCAGCCTAGGCCGGCCACCGACCAGCGATCCACGCGAGGAAAAACCGCCATGCTGATCCAGAAGATTCACCATGTAGCCTACCGCTGCCACGATGCAAAAGAAACCGTGCGCTGGTATCGGCAGCATCTGGAGATGGACTTTGTCCTGGCGATAGCCGAAGACAAAGTCCCCTCCACCGGCGAGGCCGACCCGTATATGCATGTATTTCTGGATGCAGGCGGCGGCAATATTCTCGCCTTCTTCGAACTTCCGACCCGGGAGCCGATGGGGCGCGACCGCCATACGCCCAACTGGGTACAGCATCTGGCGCTGGAAGTCGCCTCGATCGAGATCCTGCTGGCGACCAAGGCCAGACTGGAAGCGGCCGGCATCAAGGTCGTCGGCCCGACCGACCACACCCTGTTTCTCTCCATCTATTTCTTCGATCCTAACGGTCATCGTCTTGAACTGGCCGTCAACACCGCGAAAGCCGGCATGCTAGAAGAACTCAGCCGGGTGAAACACACGATGCTGGACGAATGGTCGCAAACAAAAAAAGCCCCAGGGCACGCCCGCTGGATGCATGACGGCAGCTGGCCGCAAGGAGAAGAAGCATGAAGCTTGCCACCCTGAAAACCGCCGCTCGCGATGGGTCCCTCGTAATCGTGTCGCGTGATCTCAGTCGTGCCGTGGCCGTGCCGGCCATCGCGGCGACCCTGCAAGCGGCGCTGGACAACTGGGACGCCGTGTCGCCCAGGCTCGCTGAAATGGCACAAGCACTGGAAACCGGCCCGGTCAGCGGCGAATTTGCCTTTGACGAAGCTGCATGCGCATCCCCCCTGCCCCGCGCCTACCAGTGGGCCGACGGCTCGGCCTATCTCAACCATGTAGAACTGGTGCGCAAAGCGCGCGGCGCCGATATGCCGGCCTCTTTTTATACCGACCCGTTGATTTATCAGGGCGGCTCGGATGGTTTTATCGGCCCGCGCGACGCCATTATTGCGGCTGAAAGCTGGGGCATAGATTTCGAGGCCGAAGTCGCCGTCGTTAGCGCCGACCTGGCGATGGGCAGTAACGAGCAACAATGTGCCGATGCCATCCGTCTGGTGATGCTGGTCAACGATGTCTCGCTCAGGCATCTGATTCCGGCAGAACTTGCCAAGGGCTTCGGATTTTTCCAGTCCAAGCCGGCATCCAGCTTCTCGCCGGTGGCCGTCACACCGGATGAGCTGGGCCCGGCATGGCAAGACAGCAAGCTGCATCTGCCACTGCAGGTCGAGCTCAATGGCGAGTGCTTTGGAAGGCCCAATGCCGGCGTGGACATGGCATTCAGCTTCGCCCGTCTGCTCGCCCATATTGCCAAGACCCGTGCACTGAGCGCAGGCTCCATCGTCGGTTCGGGCACGGTCTCCAATAAGCAAGGCGAACTATACGGTGCCAAGGTCGAGCATGGCGGCGTCGGTTTTTGCTGTCTGGCTGAAGTCCGCATGTACGAGACCATAGAAACCGGCACGCCCCAAACACCCTTTATGCGCATGGGCGACCGGGTCAAAATCAGCATGCATGACGAGCACGGCCACAGCATCTTCGGCAGCATTATCAATCAGGTGGAAACCCACGCATGAAGCTTTACGGCTACTGGCGAAGCTCGGCCGCCTACCGCGTACGCATCGCCCTGGCGCTCAAGGGCATAGAGTACACGCCGCTGGCCATCGACCTGAGCCGCCACGAGCAGGCAGATGCCGGCTTTACCCGGTTAAACCCGCAGCAGTTAGTACCGCTACTGCAAGATGGCGACAACCGGATCAGCCAGTCGCTGGCCATTATCGAATATCTGGACGAAACCCGCCCCGATACGCCGCTGTTGCCACCGGATGCGGCGGGACGGGCGCGGGTGCATTCTTTAGCGCTCATCATCGCCTGCGACATCCACCCGCTGAACAATCTGCGGGTACTCGAATACCTGCAAGGCGAGCTGGGCATCGGCAAGGACTTCAAGACACAGTGGATACAACACTGGATAGGCCTTGGACTGGCGGCACTCGAAAGCCGGCTCGCCGGTGAGCCGCATGACGGCCCCTTCTGCCACGGGGACAGCCCGGGGCTCGCCGATTGCTGCCTGGTGCCGCAGCTATACAACGCACGCCGCTTCGGTCTGGATCTTGCACCCTACCCGACACTAGTCGCCATCGATGCGGCCTGTGCAGCACTCCCCGCCTTTATCGCCGCCCATCCGCAGCAACAGCGCGATGCCAAGTAAGGAGACATCATGCCCGACACGCCACTATGGACACCCCGGCCGGAACGCATTACCAGCAGCCACCTGAGTGCATTTAGCCGCCTGATGGCCTCGGTCACCGGCGAGACCTATCCCGACTATGCCAGCCTGTGGCAAGCCAGTATCGACCACAGTGCCTGCTTCTGGTCCTTGCTGTGGGACTATTGCGGCGTGATCGGCGACAAGGGGCATACCCTGTTGCTGCACGGAAATAATATGCAGGAAGCGCGTTTCTTTCCCGAGGCGCGGCTTAACTATGCCGAAAACCTGTTGCGCCGCAATGATGAGGCCGTCGCCTGTGTTTTCTGGAGCGAGGACAAGATCAAGCGCCAGTTAAGCTGGCGCCAACTGAACGAGCTGGTCTCGCGCCTGCAGCAGGCGATGCGCGCCATGGGCATTCAGGCCGGTGATCGCGTCGCCGGCTTTGTCACCAATCAGCCGGAAACGCTGGCCGCCATGCTGGCGACGGTGAGTCTGGGCGCGATCTGGACCAGTTGCTCCACCGATTTCGGGCTGGAAGGCTGCCTTGACCGCTTTGGCCAGACCGAGCCCAAACTCCTGTTTTGTCCGGATGGCTGCTGGTATAACGGCAAAGCCATCGACTTAAAACCCCGCGTTACCGCCATCAGCACGGCGCTGGCATGTGTGAAGCGCGTAGTCGTACTGCCTTATCTTGGTGCCGGCGAGTCTTTCGTCACCCAGCTCCCCAAGGCCGAAACACTGGATGCCTTTATCGCCGCCTATCCGGCGCGCACTATCGAATATACCCGGGTGCCATTCAGACATCCGCTATTCATCCTCTACTCCAGCGGCACCACCGGCAAACCGAAGTGCATCGTGCATGGCCACGGCGGCACCTTGCTGCAGCATCTGAAGGAACACCAGCTGCACGCCGACATTCACCCCGGCGACACCCTGCTTTACTTCACCACCTGTGGCTGGATGATGTGGAACTGGCTGGCCTCGGGCTTGGCCAGCGGCGCCACCTTGCTGTGCTACGACGGCTCCCCTTTTGCCGACCATGGCCGCGTGCTATGGGATTACGCCGAGCAGCACCACTGCACCCATTTCGGCACCTCGGCCAAATATCTAGACGGCTTGCGCAAGCTGGGCCTCAAGCCGGCCGAACGCTGGCATCTGGACAGCCTGCGTGCGGTATTTTCCACCGGCTCGCCACTAGTGGCCGAGAGCTTTGAATGGGTCTACCGCCATATCAAGGCCGACATCAATCTGGCGTCCATCTCTGGCGGCACCGATATCGTGTCCTGCTTCGCACTGGGCAACCCCAATCTGCCGGTCTGGGCCGGCGAGCTGCAATGCCGAGGGCTGGGCATGGCGGTGGATGTCGTCAGCGAAACCGGTGTGCCGCTACGCGGCGAGAAGGGTGAACTGGTATGCCGTCAGCCCTTCCCGTCCATGCCGGTCGGTTTCTGGCGCGATCCGGATGGCAGCCTATACCGCAAAGCCTACTTCGCCCGCTTTGCCGGTATCTGGAGCCATGGCGACTATGCCGAAATCACCGCCCACGACGGGCTGATCATCTACGGCCGCTCCGATGCCATTCTCAATCCCGGCGGCGTGCGCATAGGCACGGCCGAAATCTACCGTCAGGTCGAGGCGATCCCGGAAGTCATCGAGAGTCTGGCCGTCGGCCAGCGCTGGCAAGGTGATGAACGGGTGCTCCTGTTTGTGCGCCTGCAAACGGGGATACGGCTGGAGACCGCCCTGATCGCCACCATCAAAAATAAAATCCGTGACGGTGCCAGCCCGCGCCATGTGCCTGCCCTTATCATCGCGGTGGCCGACATTCCGCGCACCCTGTCGGGCAAGATCGTTGAACTGGCGGTGAAAAATATCATTCACGGCGAACCTGTCAGCAACCTCTCGGCGCTAGCCAATCCCGAGGCACTGGCCTTGTTCCGGGACCTGCCCGAACTGACGGCCTAGGCACCGGCCATGTACTGGCACATCGCAGCCAACGCCATCCTGCTGCTGCATCTGGCCTTTATCGCCTTTGCCGTCGCCGGTGCGCTGCTGTGCCTGCGCTGGCCGCGCCTAGCCTGGCTGCATCTGCCCACGGCGCTGTGGGGCTTTCTGGTCGAGGCCGCCAACTGGCCCTGCCCGCTGACAGCGCTGGAAAACCGCCTGCTTACCCTGGCTGGAGAATCCGGCTACGCCGGTGGTTTCATCGAGCACTATCTGACGGCGCTGATCTACCCGCCCGCACTGAACCGCCCGCTGCAATGGCTGCTGGCAGGCGTACTACTTCTCGTCAACATCGTCCTCTATGCCGGTCTGCTGCGCAGAAAAAAGCCGGCCTGACGGCCGGCTGCATACACGCATACCTGTGCTCAGTAGGGGTAAACGGGCATCCCCGATTCCAGATTCAGCCACTGGCCGCTAGCCAGCTGGTTACCCTTGCCCGGCGCCAGTGCGTAGAACACCTTGTCCTGTAACGGCAAGGCCAGATCGGCAACCGAATCCGTTGCCTGCGCCGATAGCGGGATGCCGTACAGCTCGAACAGTTTACGCAGGTCGCGGCCGATGACCTTGGACGACAGCACATAAAGCAGCTCGTGGTTGCTGATGCTGTTGTTGGCATAGCGCCCCATTGCATACTTGCCCTTATTGGCCGCATCCCAAGCCGAGGCCACCAGACGGTCGCCCTTGGACAGCAAGGTGAAATACTCCAGACTGGTCAGCGGTTCCGGCTTGGCCTGACCATGGCGCACCTGCGCATAGAGGTAGGCCAACTGGAAGTGCACGGCACGCATGGCGTTATGGCTCTGCCCCGCGCCGACCCAGAACCAGCTGTAGATATCCTGCTGCAAGGCGGCATCACTCAAGCCCTTGTCGACAGAACGCTTGGCCGCACCATACAGCGTCTTGTGGTCGATGCGGTCGCCGTTAACATCCGCACCGGTCAGCGCGTACTGGCGCAAGGCGCTGGCATTGGCGAGAATATTGTTGTCGCACTCGGTCACGCAGCCCTTGCCTTCGAACACCAGCTTTTGCGAGCGCGGCACGGTGTTGTGGCCCAGTTCATGCCACCAGCCCCAACCCGGCGCCAGCCCGGCATAGCCATCGGACGGATTACCCGAACACAAAAAACCGCAGGCCGCGATCCAGCCGACAAAATGCTGCACCGAGGGTGCGCGCTGCTTGCTGCCGCTACACTCCCAAGCAAACTGGGCACATAACTCGGCCACTTTAGGCGACATCGGCATATTGCCGTAACCGTTTACCAGATGGTTGCTGTCGAAGATCAGACCCTTGAGGTCGTCCTGCACATAACGCTCCGGTGTCTTACTGCCGACCACACTCTTGGCCTTGGCTATTGTCTGCTGGACTTCACCCCCTTCGAACTTGGCAGTCTGCCAGCCGAAATCGCCGCGGCTGAGCGCTGCCACGGCCTCGGCCTGCTCGGCCATGTCTATCGGCTTGGTGAAGTCAAAGTGGGCGTAGCGGATACCGCCCTTGATGCGCAGCTTCACCTCTTTGCCGGCCGCCGTGCCACTGTAGTCGAGGAACAGCGGACCGCCCCAAGGGAAGACGACGGTATTGACCTGGCCACGCTTGAGCACCACCTGATGGCCATCCGGATAGCGCGGGCGGTCGTAGTTGTCGGATAGCGGGTTGCCGCGGGCACGGATATAGCCGATACGCACCCCCAGATAAGCGGCACCGCCATCGTCCAGTACCTCGATCTCGACCGGCTTGCCCGGCAAAGCGCCGCGGCCGATTGCGGTCTTGCCGCTGCCTTGGGCAATGGTCACCACCATCTCTTCCGGTGTCTGCGGGTGCGCAATCGTCGAGACGGCAGCCGGCATCCAGTCACCATAGCTCTTAGGCGTAGATGTGGTCGCGCGGGCGGCATACGACCAGGAGTCGGAGGCCAGTGCGCGCAAAAAGGCGGCGGCATTGCCCGTCTTGTTCAGCGGGCCATAATCCACCTCGGGACGCCATACATCCGCCCACAGCAGCATATGTCGCAGGAAGTCGGTTCCGGGCAGCACAAACGGATTATCGCCACGGCTCTGGTAGATATTTTTTTCCTGAGTGATGCGATCGATGGCCGCCACATAGCCGTTGGTATTCCAGTTGGCCAGATCATCGCTGGCCAACGCATCCACCAGCGCGATGCGTGCCGACAGCGCCAGCTTCTCATCGGCCTTTTGTAGCGACTCGGCAGCGGTGCGCGTCGCCGCTACCGCCCCCTTGCCCCAAAACTGGCCGCCATAATCCGGGCTGAGTGTCAGCCCCATGGCCTCATTGACCAGCGTTGCGCCGCCACCCCAGTTTTGCTGGAAATAGGCAACCGACTTACCCGCTGCCAGATACTTGCGGACTTGTGCCGCCGTGGCCTCGGTATTACTGCTGCCTTGGCCGAACACGAATAGGTCTATGTCCTGCCAGCAACTGTTCTCCCTTTCAATCGCACAAGCGACTGCCGTGCTGCTACTGCCGGCACGGTTTAAAAAGGCGGTGACATCCGCTGCTGGATAGGCATGACTGGAATAACGCACTTTCGCCGGCATGGCACCTGCGGCATTGCCAGTCAGCAACCAGGTAAAGCTGCGCTTGAAGAAAGGGTAATAATCCTGCTGGGTGCGCGTGGCCAGCGCCATATTCCACAGCACATTGCCGCCCCAGGACATGGCGCGCCCGCTGTCCACCTCGGAAACAGCAGCCATGGAGGCACCGTTATCCGCGATCACCAGCGAGGCGGCGACACCGACCCCGCTTGGCCCGACCTGACGACTGTTCCCGCCAAAATCGAAGCCCTGCGAGATACCGTCGATGATCAGCGGCTGCAGCAACTGCGCGTGCTGACTCTTGGCCGTAAGCGCTATCGTACGGGCCTGGGCGAGTAGTAGCGGATGGGCATCCAGCGGCAACTCGCTGGCATCTCCGCTAGCCAAGGCCGCCGATATCGCATCATACGGCTGCTCGCCGCCACCCATGGATAACAGGCGAGGGCTCATACCAGGCGCTGACGATTGGGTATCTCCCGGCGCCCCCCCCCCGCCAAGACAGCCAGCCAGCAATAGCGGCAAACCGAATTTGCCATACTTGATTATGTAATTTTTATTCATTAACAGGCTTCTCCAATGGCTATTAATGCCAGATGCAAGTCTTGGCGGTGCCATTCTAATCATTTCCAATTAAATTGGAAGCCTATAACCATAGTAAAACTAACAAATAACATTTCCGCCTTGGGTAAACGCATTTTTAGCGCGTAAAAATACACGCCTGCGCCTTTGCCGCGAGCGATGGATCCGTCAAGCCGGATGGGTGTTGTGCCAAGAGAAGGTTCACGGCAAGAGCGCGGGGATCACTGCGCTTCCGATTTTGCCGGATGGCGGGGACATCAAGGATATGCGACTCACCAGCAAGCCATAGAGCTCGCATGGCGGGCAAGGTGTTGTACCGCAGGCGGGCGGGCCAGATTCTAAAGAAGAAACCGAACGAATAGGCCAACTTAAATGGAAACGACACCCGCGCTGTGGCGTACTCTAGCCTCGAACTGCTGCAAAGGCAGGGGTGGGCTGAACAGATACCCCTGATAGCAGCAGCAACCAAAAGACCGCAACAGATCACGCTGTTCAACCGTCTCCACCCCCTCTGCCATCACATCCAGCCCCAGACTATGCCCCAACGCCAGTACAGTCCGCACGATGACGGCATCAGTTGGGTCGGTAAATATGTCACGGATGAAAGAGCGGTCGATTTTCAACTGTTCAAGCGGCAAACGCTTCAGATAAGACAGCGAAGAATACCCGGTACCAAAATCATCCAGCGAAAAACACAGGCCACGCGCCTTGAGCATCAACATCCGGCTGACCACTTCTTCGGCATTATCCAGCAACAGGCTTTCGGTCAGTTCAAGCTTGAGCCGTGACGGCGGTACCGCGTTGCGCTCCATCAACTCCAGCACCTGTGTGACAAAGTCGGGATGACCAAACTGGCACGCGCTGACATTGACGGCCAACGTCAGCTGGGAGAATTGCGGATCAGCCGCCCAGCGTGCCAGTTGGGCACAGGCCGTTTGCAGTACCCAATAGCCTATGGGCAAAATGAGCCCGGTTTCTTCTGCCAGCGGGATAAACTCGGCAGGCGCAACCATCCCGCGCAGCGGGTGCCGCCAGCGGATCAGGGCTTCGGCACCGAGCACCAAGCCATCCATATCGACCTGCGGCTGATAATGAAGCTCGAACTGCTGCTCATCGAGTGCCCGGCGCAGGTCTTGCTCTAACGCGACCCGGGTCACGATAGCAACCTGCATCTCCGAATCGAAAAAGCTCAAGGCATTGCGGCCTTCCGCCTTGGCACGATACAAGGCGGTATCGCAGCGCTTCATCAACTCGTTGGCGGCTACGCCATCACTGCTAAATAGTGCGATACCGATACTGGCTGTGCACTGATGCACCCGCGCCAGACCGCCTTCTTCACGCTGCAAATCATAAGGCTCGCCCAAGCAGGCCAGCAATTTATCGGCAACCGCTTTGATGGATTTGGCCACCCTTGGCCCACCTTCAACCTCCTGCAGGATCACGACAAACTCATCCCCGCCCAGGCGGGCAACGGTATCGCTGTCACGCAAGCAACCGCGCAAGCGGGCCGCCACCTCGATCAGTAACTGATCCCCTGCACCATGGCCCATGGTGTCATTCACAGCCTTGAAGTTATCAAGGTCTATCATCAGCAGTGCACCCTGGCGCTGGTAACGCAAGCTGGCAGCCAGCGCCAGTTCGA
>NZ_JBOFOO010000275.1:0-7463 GCF_051659485.1 Craterilacuibacter sp.
CACGCCACCCCGCCGGCACGGCCCGTAACGGGTTTGCAGCGCGACTCTGGCGTCCCCCAGCGAGAGCCAGGACAGTTCTGCCCCGGCCGGGCTATCGATATTGGCGGGCAGGCCGGCAGGCGTGCCAAGCGGCATCTGCCGTTCGGCACAACCGGCAAGCATCAGAAAAAACAGACACCACAGCGGGCGATGCTGCCGGCCGGCCTTGGCTTGCATAACTGTCTCCCGGTAGCGCCGAATACCTCCAGCTTAGCTGGATACGGTGACAATACTCAGAAGCGGCACAGAAAAGTCACCAAGAAAGGCACCGACAGATCGACGGCAAAACCGTGCAGCATGGCCACGAACACCCAGTCACGCCCGCATACCCGCGAAATGACCGGCAAGGTAGTATCCATGGTGGTCGCGCCACCGGCAGCGATAGGCGCCAGCTTGCCAAAGGCGGCAAACAAAAGCGGTGCCATCAACAACGCAAAGATTTCACGAAACACATTGGACACCAGCGCGATGGTGCCCAACTCGGCGCCCTTGTACTGGGTAATGAAGATGGACGACAGCGAGTAGTAGCCGAAGCCGGCGCCCACCGCCATCGATTCGCTTGCCGAGATGTCATCCAGTGCAAAACTGATGGCGAAGCTACCCAGCAAGGTGCCGACAATGGTCGCCAGTGGAATCAGCAGGATTTTGGGCTGCATGCGCACCAGCGTACGGCGCAAGGTGTCGTCGGAACCCACCGAGACCCCGACGCAAAACAGCAGCAAAAACAACGCATACAGCGTGAAATCGCTCTTGGCCAGCCATAGTGGCAAGCTGCCCGACCAACCCAAGAACACGCCGGCCACGAAGAACGCAATGATAAGCAGCGTCCCCTTCATGCTTCATCCTTGCGGAAAAAGCGCAGATACACCCACCACGAGGCCAGCACGCTGCCCATGGTCGAGGCCAGAGAAATCGCCACACCCTTGACGCCTATGGTCGACAGATTGGCCAGAATCGCCTCATTGCCGCCCACCGACAGCCCGAGCAGAAACAGTAACAGGAAGATGGCCAGCGAAATCAGGCGGCCGATATGGCGCACATGGCGCCAGTCGCGCAGCAAATGGCCGGCGACCACGCCAGCCAGCAAACAGGCAATCACACTCAACATGGAAACTCCGCAAACAAGGGCTCTATTCGAAGCCGATGCACCATCTTTACCATGCAGTAGCGCATTGCTCAACCCGTATTGGATACTGTATCTGATTTTTAAATGACAAATCCGGTACTCACCGGCCCTGCTCGCTACGCGTCAGCCACCTCGCCCTGCTGCTGCAAAGCCCACATCTGGGCATAGCGCCCCCCCAGTTCCACCAGTTCTCGGTGTGTACCCTGTTCCAGCACCCGTCCTTTATCCAGTACCACAATCTGGTCTGCATCGATCACGGTAGACAGGCGGTGTGCAATCACCAGCGTGGTGCGTCCCTTGGCAATCGCAGCCAATTCCTGCTGAATCGCTTTTTCAGTCGAGGAATCCAGCGCGCTGGTCGCTTCATCGAAAATCAGGATAGGCGGGTTCTTGAGCAGGGTGCGGGCGATGGCTACGCGCTGCTTCTCGCCGCCGGAGAGCTTCAGGCCGCGCTCGCCCACCCGCGTGTCGTAGCCGTCGGGCAGACTGGTCACGAAGTCGTGAATATGGGCGCTTTTCGCGGCCTCTATCACCTCGGCTTCGCTGGCGCCGGGGCGGCCGTAGGCGATGTTGTAAGCGATGCTGTCGTTAAACAGCACCGTGTCCTGCGGCACAATGCCGATATGGGCGCGCAGGCTATCCTGACTCAGCTCGCGTACATCCCGCCCGTTGATACTGATACGGCCATGGCTGGCATCGTAAAAACGGAACAACAGCCTTGATAAGGTGGATTTGCCTGCACCGGAAGCACCGACGACCGCCAAGGTTTTGCCGGCGGGAATACTCAGGCTGACCCCGTGCAGGATCTGGCGATTACTGTCGTAGCCGAAGTCTACCTGCTCAAAACGTACACTGGCCTGATGCGTATCCAGCGCCATGGCGCCGCGGGCATCCTCCACCTCGGCACCCTCGTCCAGCAAGGAAAACATGCGCTCCATATCGGCCAGCGAATGGCGGATCTCGCGATAAACAAAGCCCAGAAAGTGCAAGGGCGACCACAACTGGGTGAGGAAGGCCGACACCAGCACCACGTCGCCCACACTCATCGTGCCATTGACCACGCCGCGTGCGGCCATCACCATCACCACCGTGACGCCAAATGCAATAATCACGCCCTGCCCGGCGTTGAGCATGGACAGCGACACCTGATTCTTGACCGCCGACTTCTCCCATGCCGCCAAACCCGCATCGTAACGCGCGGCTTCCAGCTTTTCATTGCCGAAATATTTGACGGTCTCGTAATTGATCAGCGCATCGATGGCCTTGCTATTGGCCTTGGAATCGAGCTCGTTCATCGAGCGGCGGAACACGGTGCGCCATTCGGTCACCACCAGCGTAAAGCCGATATAGACGGCGATGGTGCCAAAGCTGACGATGGCAAACCATACATCGTAGCGCAGCAGCAAAATGCCGATCACCAAGGCAATCTCGATCAGCGTCGGCAGAATATTGAATACGGTGAAATTGAGCAGAAAACCGATGCCCTTGGTGCCGCGTTCAATGTCACGGCTCATACCGCCGGTTTGGCGGTTGAGATGAAAACGCAGCGACAAGCGGAACAGATGGCTGAAAATCTGCCGTGCCACCTGGCGGATCGCCCCCTGTATCACCCGGGCGAATACCGCATCGCGCATTTCCCCCAGCACACTGGACAGCAGGCGCGCGATGCCGAAACCGGCCAAGGCCATCACCGGCACTGCCAGCAAGGTCGCCGGCACCGACAGCGCATCGACAATATCCTTGAGAAACAAGGGCACCGTCACCGTCGCCACTTTGGCCAGAATCAGGCAGGACAAGGCAACAAATAGCCGCAATTTGAACTGCAACAAATAAGGCAGCAGGGTTTTCAGCGTTTTGACGTCGTTGCGATTGCTGGGCGCAGGCCCGGTATGGGTAAATCTCATAACAAAAACTTGCCTATAGTGACAGCTATACCAAAAGTAAATAAATAAGACTCAAGGTCTAAGCTATGTGGATTTTAATACTGGAAGCTCTGCTCGCCCTGCTACTGGGCTGCTTTATCGTCTGGTGGACATGGCCCAAACAATAACACCGGTAATGAATGCGCCCGTCGCCAGCACCTCGACGGCGATGCGGCGCAGCCAAAGCGGGCACAGCACTCAGTGCAGCATCCGCGGCAGGATCAGGTGAAACTCGGGGATCTCGGCGTCGAAGCGCTGGCCGTCATCGGCGTGCATCTGGTAAGTACCGCGCATCTGCCCCCACGGCGTCGTCAACTGGGCCCAGCTGCTGTATTCAAACACCTGTCCGGGTGCCAGATGTGGCTGTTCGCCTATCACGCCCTGCCCGCGCACCTCTTGTTGCTCGCCATGCGCATTACTGATCAGCCAGTGGCGGCTGATCAGGGTGGCGCCCAGACTGCCGGTATTGCTGATACGCACCCGATAGCCGAAGGCATACTGATCATGGGCGATATCGGACTGCTCTTCGACAAAAAAAGCACTGACCTCAACCTCAATGCGGTACTTCTCGCTCATCGCCTGCTCCCCGTGCGGCACGGTGCGGTCACCGGCCTTGAGATAATCTGTCCTGCATCATAACGCAGCCGGCACGACTTGCATCGGTCATCACAAGCCCGACATGACGCCAGCGCGCTCACGGTCTAAAATGCCGGCTTCCCCTACTAGGCCAGAGTTCATCCATGCGTCCATTCCGCCTTGCCCCCAGCCTGCTCTCCGCCGATTTTGCCCGTCTGGGCGATGAAGTCAAAAATGTCATCGCCGCCGGCGCCGACATCATCCACTTCGATGTAATGGACAACCATTACGTCCCCAACCTGACCATAGGCCCGCTGGTATGCGAGGCCATCCGCCCGCACACCACGGCGCCCATTGATGTGCACCTGATGGTCAAGCCGGTCGATGCACTGGCCGCCATGTTCGCCAAGGCCGGCGCCGACATCATCACCTTCCACCCGGAAGGCTCCGAACATATCGACCGCACCCTGGGCCTGATCCGCGAAGCCGGCTGCAAGGCAGGGCTGGTATTCAACCCCGGCACGTCGCTCTCTTATCTTGACCATGTAATGGACAAGATAGACATGATACTGATCATGTCGGTCAACCCCGGTTTTGGCGGCCAGAGCTTTATCCCCGAGGCGCTGAACAAGATCCGCGCCGCCCGCCTGCGCATCGATGAATATACCGCCCGCACCGGCCGCGAAATCGCACTCGAAGTCGATGGCGGGGTTAAGGTCGACAATATCCGTGAAATCGCCGAAGCCGGCGCCGACACCTTCGTGGCCGGCTCGGCCATCTATGGCCAGCCCGATTACAAGACGGTCATCGACGCGATGCGCGCCGAGTTGGCCAAGGTCGGCCGCTAATGCGGCACGGCGTGCTACTCACCGGCGCCTCGCGCGGGCTGGGTGCGGCGCTGGCGCGGGCCTTGGCCAGCGCCAACACCGACCTCATCTGCATCGCGCGCCACAGTGACGACACGCTGGCACTGCCCACCGGTGCGCGCCTGATCTGGATAGAAGCCGATCTGACCGACAGCGCGCTACTGGAGCTGGTGGCAGAGCGCGCACTGGCGGCACTGGGGCACGGGCCGTTTGCCTCGCTGACGCTGATCAACAATGCCGGCATGGTGGCGCCGATGGCCCCGTGCGGGCGTTATCCGGCAGCCGAAGTGGCCACCGCACTGGCGCTGAACACGCTGGCGCCCATGCTGCTGAGCAATGCCTTTCTGGCCTGGGCCGCAGGCAAGAGTAAGGATGTGCGGCTGCTCAATATCTCGTCCGGCGCCGCCGTCTCGGCCATCCCCGGCTGGAGCGTCTACGGCGCGAGCAAGGCCGCCATCGACCAGTTCAGCCGCTGCGTGGCCGCCGAACAAGGCTTGCTCGCAGATGGCGCGCGCGTGGCGGCCTTGTATCCGGGCGTGATCGATACCGATATGCAGGGCGACATCCGCGCCAGCGACGCCGATGATTTTCCGAACCGTGCCCGCTTCGATGCGCTCAAGGCCGAAGGTGGCCTGAGCAGCCCCGGCAATGCGGCAGCACGCATCACCGCCTATTTAAACAGCGCGGCTTTCGGGCGCGAACCAGTCGCCGATATCCGCAAAATCTGAAGCCTTATTAAAGAGACTACCCGTATGGATCTGAAACACATCAAGGCGGTCGCCTTTGATCTGGATGGCACACTATGCGACTCCATCCCCGATCTGGCCATTGCCGCCAACAAGATGCGCGAGCATCTGGGCCTGGCACCCTTGGCGGAAATGCGCATTCAGGATCATGTAGGCGACGGCATTGCCAGCCTGGTGCACCGCGCCATCACCGACGAGCGTAATGCCGAGGCCGAGCCTGCCTTGTGGGAAGCCGGTTACAGCTTCTTTATCCGCTATTACCGCGAACATCTGGCCGACCACACCCTGCTCTACCCCGGGGTCAAGGTCGGGCTTGAGCTGTTGAAAGTGCTGCGCCTGCCCTTGGTGGTGATTACCAACAAGTCCGAACGCCTGGCGGTACCGCTGCTGGAGATACTGGAATTGGCCGACCTGTTCTCGCTGGTGATCGGTGGCGACACCCTCCCCGAGAAAAAGCCGTCCGCCTTGCCGCTGCAGCACACGGCCGCAGTGCTCGGCCTCAAGACCGAAGAAATCGCCATGGTCGGCGACTCGATCAACGACATCCTGTCGGCCCGTGCTGCGGGCAGCGCAGCCATCGCCGTGAGCTACGGCTATGCCGATGCCGCACAACTGGGTGCCGATATCGTGATCGACAACCTTGCCGAACTGTACGATTTAATGAAAAATGGGTGACAATTACCTTATTCCAATGAAAAGAAGTTAATCCATGCCGTTTCTCCCGGTTTCCCGCTGCTGGCGATGGCGTTGCCCGCCTGTTTGATACGCATCCAGCGCCATCCATCTACCGAAACCGGGAGTGACCATGCAAGAACATGAATTCAGCCGCCTAGCGGCACTAGGCTATAACCGCATCCCCGTTGTGCTCGAGCTGTTCGCCGACCTCGATACCCCCTTGTCGGTCTACCTCAAGCTTGCCAACGCGCCCTATTCCTACCTGCTCGAATCTGTCGTCGGCGGCGAGCGCTTCGGGCGTTATTCCTTTATCGGCCTGCCGGCCAGCACCCGCTTGCGCGTCAATGGCCAGCGCGTGCAGGTCGAGTACGGCGACAAGGTCATCGAGCACCACGAAGGCGACCCGCTGGCCTTTATCGAGACCTTCCAGTCGCGCTTTCGTACCCCGCCGGGGGCCGACCTGCCACGCTTCACCGGCGGGCTGGTCGGTTACTTCGGCTACGACACCGTGCGCTTTATCGAAAAGCGGCTGGCCGCAAGCCGCAAGCCCGACCCGGCCGGCACCCCCGACATCCTGCTGATGCTGTCCGAAGAGCTGGCGGTGGTCGACAACCTGTCGGGCAAGCTCACGCTGGTGGTGTATGCCGACCCGGCCATGCCCAATGCACTGGCCAAGGCGCATGCGCGTCTGGCGCAACTGCGCAGCCGCTTGCGCGAACCGCTGGCCATGCCGCTGTCGCTGCCCTCTCTACCCACTGCCGCCATCTCCGAATACGGGCAGGCCGCCTTCAAGGACGCGGTCGAATCGGCCAAGCGCTATATCGTCGACGGCGACATCATGCAGGTGGTGCTGTCGCAGCGCATGGCGATGCCGTTTAGCGACTCGCCTTTGTCGCTGTACCGCGCACTCAGAAGCCTCAACCCCTCGCCGTATATGTTCCTCTACCACTTCGACGACTTCCACGTGGTCGGTGCCTCGCCCGAGATTCTGGTACGGCGCGAACACGACACCGTCACCGTGCGCCCGATTGCCGGCACCCGCGTGCGCGGCAAGACCCGCGACGAAGACGAAGCACTGGCCGCCGACCTGCTATCCGACCCCAAGGAAATCGCCGAACATGTAATGCTGATGGATCTGGGACGCAACGATGTCGGCCGCGTCGCGACCACCGGCAGCGTGCGCATCACCGACAATATGGTGATAGAACGCTACTCGCACGTGATGCACATCGTCTCCAGTGTCGAAGGCAAGGTCGCGCCCGACACCAGCAATATCGCGGTCCTCAAGGCCGCCTTCCCCGCCGGCACCCTCTCCGGCGCGCCCAAGGTGCGGGCGATGGAAATCATCGACGAATTCGAACCGACCGGGCGCGGCGTCTACGGCGGTGCCGTCGGCTATCTCGGCTTCAATGGAGACATGGATCTGGCCATCGCCATCCGCACCGCAGTGATCAAGAACGACACCCTGTATGTACAGTCCGGTGCCGGCATCGTCGCCGACTCGGTGCCGGAA
>NZ_JBOFOO010000276.1:0-11682 GCF_051659485.1 Craterilacuibacter sp.
GCGTAACTGACGAAAAACGGGCCGGCTGCAGATTGCAGCCGGCCCGTTTTGCGTCGGGTGATGTAGATCAGGCTGTCTGGGCGCAGGCTTTGACCGGACGCGGACCGGCCATGCATGGCGCTTTGCCCAGCGGCAGGATGACGCGGCCGTGCTGGTGGTTCACGATACGGGCGGCCGAGCCATAGAAGCCCAGGATCGAGGTCAGTAGTTCTGCCACCCCTGCCAGCAGGTGCGATGTATGCGGGGCAATGCCGAAGCTGACGCCGACCAGACCGATAAACAGGAAGTCGATCGCGACAAAGGTCAGGAATAGCGACATCGAGGTGGTGGCTGCACCTATGGTCAGATAAATGCTCAGGATCAGGTAGCCGACAAAGGCGATGCCCAGTTGGTTGGGGTCATAGGTCTGCTGCAGCGCGCTGCCAAAGCTGCCGCCCTGGATCAGCCAGACCATGCCCATGGCCAGCCAGAAGAAGCCGTAGGCGCCAAAGGCGGTCATGCCCAGCATATTGGGTTTGTCGGCATCGAGCTTGCAGGCCATGAGTTGCAGTAGCGCGCCGAGGAAGCAGGCCCATGGCAGCAGGCCGGCAGTGCCGCTGGTGAGGCCTAATTTCTGGCTGGAGGCAACCAGGGTGACCAAGGCCAGGCCGAACAGGCCCATGGCGGTGGGGTCGACGCGGGCGGGGGTATTTTTGTCCATATCTGTTTTCCGGTTGGTGCGCGGGTAAATTTTTGACCGGCGAATGTACCGCAGCCCCTGCCCGCGGTAAACGCAAAACCCCCCGTTTTTGATAGGAAATCGCCAATATTCTTGTAGGCTAAGTTGTTGTATTTATATGGTTTACGTCTTTGTCGTTGTTGAGTGTTTTTGCATGGATGGCAGCGATGACTGGCCCGGTGGAATGCCATGGGGTCGTGCAGCGGGCAGCAAGCCATGCCCCGGATTAAAGAGGCATGGCCAAAACAGGCGCGGATCGGCTTAGGGCGCCAGGCGGACGCGCTGCCAGAGTGCATCGCTGCCCAGCGTATATTGCACGCGGTCGTGCAGGCGGCTGGGGCGGCCCTGCCAGAATTCGATGCGGTCGGCGACGACGGCGTAACCGCCCCAGTGCGGCGGGCGCGGTACGCCTAGCGGAAACTTGACGCCGAACATTGCCGCCCGTTTGACCAGCTCGGCTTTGGAGGCGATTTCACTGCTCTGCTCCGAGGCCCAGGCGCCCAGACGGCTGGTGTAGGGGCGGCTGGCGAAATAGGCGTCGGATACTTCGGGCGCGACCCGCGCGACCTTGCCTTCGATGCGCACCTGACGCTCAAGCTCGGGCCAGAAAAAGGTCAGCGCGATCCACGGGTGGGCATCCAGCTGCTGGCCCTTGCGGCTGGCGTAGTTGGTGTAAAACAGAAACTGGCCTTGCTCTACGCCCTTGAGCAGTACGATGCGGCTGCTGGGGCGGCCATCGCTGCCGACGCTGGCGATATGCATGGCGGTCGGCTCCAGCACTTGGGCGGCAATGGCTTCTTGCAGCCAGCTCTCGAATTGGGCGACCGGATCGGGCAGGCAGTCTTGGGGCGAGAGTTCTTTTTTTGCGTAATCCTGACGGATGTCGGCGAGATTGAGCGGCATGGCGTTCTCCTTTTGCTGCATGATAGCGCCAGTAGGGCACGCTGCGTTCGCCGGCCGGCGGCTGTTGTCACCGGAAATTCCTGCACATTGTCGTATCAGCTCTCGTCCGGCTCATGGCATTTACGTTAAAATGCCGCTTTTATCCTGCGGCTTTCCGCTTCATGCAACTCGTTGCCTTTGGCCTTAACCACCTGTCTGCCCCCATCTCTATCCGTGAAAAGTTCGCTTTTCCGGCCGAGGTGTTGCCTGCGGCCTTGACCAGTCTGGTCGATTCGCAGGCCGCCAAAGAGGTCGCCATTGTCTCGACTTGCAACCGCACGGAAATCTATTGCAATAGCAAGGACCCGGCGGCGGCCTTGCTGTGGCTGGCACGCTATCACGACGTGTCGCTGGATATGCTCCGGCCCTATCTGTACCAGCTGGATGCACCGGCCGCTGCGCGCCACGCTTTTCGTGTTGCCTCGGGGCTGGACTCCATGGTGCTGGGCGAGACGCAGATTCTGGGCCAGCTCAAGGATGCGGTGCGTGCCGCCGAAAGTAGCGGCACGCTGGGTATCTTGCTCAATACCCTGTTCCAGAAGAGTTTTGCCGTGGCCAAGGAAGTGCGCAGCCAGACCGGGGTGGGTGCCAATTCGGTGTCGATGGCGGCGGCGGCGGTGAAGCTGGCGGAACAAATCTTTCCGACCATAGGCGAGCTGAAGGTGCTGTTTATCGGCGCCGGTGAAATGATAGAGCTGGTGGCGACGCATTTTGCCGCCCGTAGCCCGCGCCAGATTACGATTGCCAACCGAACGCTGGCTCGCGGGCGCGAGCTGGCCTGCCGCCTGCCGGGGCAGGTGGACGCGGTGACGCTGGCCGAATTGCCGCAGCTGCTGGCGCAATACGATGTGGTGGTGAGCTCGACTGCCAGCCAGCTGCCCATTATCGGCAAGGGTCTGGTCGAGCGTGCACTCAAGGCGCGCCGCCATCGGCCCATCTTTATGCTGGACTTGGCGGTGCCGCGTGATATCGAGGCCGAAGTGGCCGAGCTTGACGATGTGTTCCTGTATTCGGTGGATGATATTGCCGGTATCGTCGAAGTCGGACGCGAGGCCAGGCAGCAGGCTGCCGACGAAGCCGAAACCATTATCCATTCACGGGTGGACGAGTTTGCCGACTGGTTGCGCCAGCGCGAGCGCGTGCCCTTGATCCGTGGCCTGCGCGACAATGCCGAGCAGCAAAGACAGCTTGCGCTCAAAGTGGCGATGAAACAGCTGGCGCGTGGCGAAGCGCCCGAAGTTGTGCTCGACATGCTGTCGCAGCAACTGACCAATAAACTGATGCACCCGCCGACCCGGGCCCTGTCCGGCGGCAAGGGGGCAGACCATGACGCGCTGGCCGATGCGGTAGTGCGTCTTTACCGATTACACCCGGAGCCGTAATGAAACCGTCGATTGCAGCCAAACTGACCCAGTTGGCCGAGCGACTCGAAGAAGTGACCCACCTGTTGGCCAGCGAGAATGCGACGGCCAATATGGATCAGTTCCGAAAGTTGACCCGCGAGCACGCCGATCTGACCCCGGTGGTTGAGACTTTCGCGGCCTACCAGCAGTGCGAGCAGGATATTGCCGACGCCGGCGAAATGCTGTCCGATCCTGAAATGAAGGAATTTGCCCAGGCCGAGATCGAGGATGGCAAGACCAGATTGGAGGCGCTGGAGATCGCGCTGCAAAAGCTGCTGCTGCCCAAGGACCCGAACGACGACAAGAATATCTTCCTAGAGATCCGTGCCGGCACCGGCGGCGATGAGGCGGCGCTGTTCGCCGGCGACCTGTTGCGCATGTATACCCGCTACGCCGAGCGCAACCGCTGGCAGGTCGAAGTGGTGTCTGCTTCCGAGTCCGACCTTGGCGGTTATCGCGAGGTAATCGTGCGCCTGATCGGACAGGGGGCATTTTCACGCCTGAAGTTCGAGTCCGGCGCCCACCGCGTGCAGCGCGTGCCGGCAACCGAAACCCAGGGCCGCATCCACACTTCGGCCTGTACCGTGGCGGTGATGCCGGAAGCGGACGAAATCGCCCAAGTGGTGCTCAATCCGGCCGATCTGCGTATCGATACCTACCGCGCGTCCGGTGCCGGCGGCCAGCACATCAACAAGACCGACTCGGCAGTGCGCATTACCCACCTGCCCAGCGGCATCGTGGCCGAGTGCCAGGATGGCCGCTCGCAGCATGCCAACAAGGCCAGTGCCATGCAGGTGCTGGCGGCACGCATCTACGATATCCAGTTGCGTGCGCAGCAGCAAAAAGAGGCGGCCGAGCGCAAGAGCCTGGTCGGCTCCGGCGACCGCTCCGAACGCATCCGTACCTACAACTACCCGCAGGGTCGCATCACCGACCACCGCATTAATCTGACGCTCTACAAGCTGGACCAGATCATGGATGGCGACCTGAGCGATATGACCGATGGCTTGCTGGCCGAACATCAGGCCGAATTGCTCGCCGCGCTGGCAGACTAAATACACGCTAGCCCGCGATGCTCAAAGCCGCCTCATGGCGGCTTTGTTGTGTCTTGCACCAGGGTTCAATATATTGAAATTAAATATATTTAACCATATAATATAATATGGGAAAACCTGAAATAAGGAGAATCTAGATGCAAAAAAATATCGGCAATACCGAGCGCGTCATCCGTGTCGTTGTCGGCCTCGCCATCACCAGCCTCGCCTTTGTCGGGCCGGCAAGTCCGTGGGCATTTCTGGGTCTGGTGCCGGTAGCAACCGGGCTTATCGGCTGGTGTCCGCCTTATGCCATGTTCGGGATTAATACCTGCAAAAAGGGTTGAGCCCTATTCCACAAACAGCCGGCGCATGCCGGCTTTTCCTTGTTCAGCACCCGCCTTGCAGGAGCTTGATCCGAACGGTAAATCCGCCATCTGCCTCATCGACAAAGTCCAGCGTGCCGCCGTGCTGGTTGACGATGCGGGTGACAATGGCGAGCCCCAGCCCGCTGCCGCCATCGGTGCCGCGGTGTGCTGCCAGTCGCTCGAAGGGGGCGAGTGCCGCCTCGCGCAGCTCGGGGGCAATGCCGCTGCCGTGGTCGGTGACGCACAGGCAGGCATAAGCGCCTTGCTGTTGCAGGCGGATGCGAAATGGTGGCTGGCCGTAACGGCGTGCATTTTCCAGCAGATTGGACAGCAGGCGTTCCAGTGCCAGCGCATCGCCGTTGATCTCTACGCCTTCCGCTAAATCCAGCGTAATCGCCATGCCGTTGCGGGTAAAACGTGTCGCGACGCTGTCGGTGAGCTCGCTCAGCGCAGTCGGGCTGAGCGGGCGGGTTTCGCTGGCGCGGGCGAAGTCGGAAAACTGGCTGACGATGCGCGATAGCTCGTCGATATCGTCCAGCATGTCGTGCTGGTCGGGGCTGGCTTCCTGCATTTCCAGCAGCAGCTTGAGCCGGGTGAGCGGCGTGCGCAGATCATGTGACAGGCCGGCCAGCATCAGCCGGCGCTCGCGGGCCGTTTCGTCCAGACTGTGGCTCATCTGGTTGAAGTGTTCGGCCAGACTGCGGATTTCGCGTGCGCCACTGGCCGGTAGCGGCAAGGGCGTACGGCCACGCCCCAGCTCGCGTACTGCTGCCGACAGGCGTAACAAGGGCTTGCTGGTTTGCCAGGCAAAGCCGAAAGCCAGAAGCATGGCCAGCAACGAGGCCAGTAGCGAGGCCAGCAACAAAGAGCTTACAGGCCGTTCGCTATAGCGCCCCAGAGGCATCACCAGCCAATAGTCCTGATCCAGCACATGCACCGGCAGCCACATTTCGCGCCGGCCATCAAGCCTGCGCAGGCGGATATCTATTTTTTCGCCTAATGCCACCGACAGGCGCTGAGCCAGTGTTTGGGTCATGGGAGTCGTCTGATCGCGAAAATCAAGACCGGTATCGGCCGTGGTGGGCAGCAATTGCGGGAAATCGGGGCGGTTGCTGGCCTGCAGATAGGCGTCACGCTCATCGGCACTCATGCCGTCCAGTGCACCTTCTGCGCTGGCCAGCGTATCGAGCACCTCGTTATACAGCTGCTCGCTGATCAGGCGGTGGCGCTCGACCGAAGCCAGCCACAGGGTGATGCCCTGTGTGAGCAGTACCGCGGTAATCACCAGCAAAATCAGGCGCGACAGCAGCGAGAGCGAGGGCCAGCGGCGTATCTTCATGCGTCTGCAATGCCATCCGGTACGAAGACATAACCGTAGCCCCATACGGTCTGGATATGGCGTGTTTTGTCGTCGTTGCGGTCAAGTGCCTTTCTGAGGCGCGAGATATGCACATCTATGCTGCGGTCCATCGATTCGCCGTTGCCTTTTCCCAGTGCCATTTCCATTAATTGCTCGCGTGTCAGCGGCCGGCGCGGATGGCGTGCCAGCACTGCCAGTACCGCGTATTCGGCACTGGTGAGGGTGATGCCCTGTCCCTGATAGCTCAGCTCGCGCTGGCCCAGATTGAGGGTGAAGTTACCGAAGCCAATCTGCTCTTGTGCACTATGGCTGGCGTTGAGAGCGGGGGTAGCATGATGGCGGCGCAGTACCGACTGGATGCGTGCCGTTAGCTCGCGCGGGTTGAAAGGCTTGGCCAGATAGTCGTCGGCGCCCATTTCCAGACCCAGAATACGGTCGATGTCTTCGCCGCGGGCCGTGAGCATGATGACCGGGATGTTTTCGCCGGCAGCCCGCAGCCGCCGTACCACGGCCAGACCATCCTCCCCCGGCATCATCACGTCGAGCACGATCAGGTCGGGACGGTTGCGCGCCAGCTTGCGTTCGAGCTCGCGTGCATCCGGCAAGGTATCGGCGATAAATCCCTGCTGGGTCAGAAAGCGCGACAACAGCTCACGCAGCTTGGTGTCGTCATCGACGACCAGAATCTTGCAGTTTTCCATGAAGCAAGCTTAACGCGTTCGCCCGCACAGGTCAGCCATGGCGTGAGTAAGTGTTAAGTATGGGCCTTGGCTTTACATTCCTTAACACTCATGGCCGGTCTATGCATGTTTGCGCAATACCTTGGGCCTAGACTGGTCATCGTCAATACCAAACAGGACACGAGACATCATGAAAAAGACCCTATCCCTCAGTCTGCTATCCCTTGCTTTGCTGGCCGGCAGCGCCTTTGCGGCAGATGCGGCGCAACCGGCAGGCCAAGTTCATGGCGGCAAGCATAGCGCCATGCGTGCAGATATCCTGTCCGGGGCGCTGACCGATGCCGAGCTGAAAACCCTGCAGGCCGAGCGTAGCGCCCTGCGTGCGCGTCATCAGGCATTGAAGCAGTCGGGCCAGCCTTTGAGCGAGGCGGCGCGTGCCGAGCTTGGCACGATGCGTCAGCAGTTCAAGGCCACGGCGGCCGCACTGGCAGCCAATGATGTGCGTGGCCCGGCGCGCACGGCCATGCCGGCAGGCTGGGGTGATGGCAAACGCGGCAAAGCACGCCTGCAGATGCCGGCTAATCTGACACCGGCACAGCAGCAAGCCTGGCAGCAGGAACGGGCGGCAATGCGCAGCAAAATGCAGGCCGCACGCGCTGATGGGGTGATTTCGGATAGTGAACGCACCGAATTACATGGTCTGCGCACAGAAATGCATAATAAATACCATCCGGCCGTAGCGGCCAAATAACAGGATATAAGCCCGGACGGTGACACGGTGCGCTGCCGGGCGCTAGAATCCGATCATGAAATTCATCCTTATCCTGTTGCTGGCAAGCTGTCTTGGCATGCCAGCCATTGCCGGCTCCCATCCAGACAAGGAGCGAGGTGCTGGCATGCAGGATACGCATCGCTTGCGTGAATTACGCTTGCGTCAGGCGCTGAAGAACGGGGATATCAGTCCGCGGGAAGCCGAAAGTATGCGTCTGGAACGCAGGCAACAGCGTGACAAGCGTAGTGAAAACCGGCGGCAGCAGCGCGAGGCCCGTGTAAAGGGCGAGGGCGAAACCCCGCACAAATTCTGGCGCGACAAGCGCCGGCAGAGCCAGCGTGGTGCATCACCCGATGACTGATGCGGTGCGTGTATGGCGCGTGCTGAACGGGCATTTGGACATGCTATCGTGAGCAGTGTCTATCTGGTCCGGGGTAAATAATGCGCTGTTTTGTGCTGGCATGTGTTCTGGCGATGACAAGCACGCTGGCCATCGCGGCTGGCGATTGCCGTTTGAGTCAGGCGCCTCAGCGCTGCGAGGTCTTGCGCGCGGGGCAGGCATCTTGTCTGGATGTACCGCCCGCGCAGTTGCGTGCCTGCCAGAACGACTTCACACCGGAAACCAGTTGCCGCCGCCAGCGCGATGTCCCGCGCTGTGAGGCTTTGCGGGCGGCGCAAAGTGAATGTGACACGCTATCGGGTCAAGCACGCCGGCTATGCGTACAAGCGCAGCTTCCCGCCAGCGACTGTACGCGTGCGCAGGACAAAGCGCGCTGTACGCGTCGCAGCGAGGCGGAGGCTGCTTGTGTCGGCCTGTTTGGTGCCGAGCAGCGTGCATGTGTCAGCCGCCGCTTCGCATTAGACTAGCTTGTGCCCGTTTTAGCTGCGGGCCGGCTTGCTGCCAAAGGGACCGATTTCGGCTGACGGGTCGACAGGCAGGCGTCCGCTTTCTATGGCGCGGCGGAAGGCATCGTAGTCGGATTCGACCTGATCGGCGTACAGTATGGAATATTGCGCCATCGAATCGGCAAACTTCCCTGAATTCCCCAGATAACCGGCAATCATTGCGGCTTGGCCGCTGGATTTGGCGTGGGCTCGCGCCAGTGTCCAGGCGCAGGCTTGGGCGTATGCCCTGAGTGTTTCGGTATCGAAGCTTTCCAGTTGTGCCGAAGCCTTCATGTCGCGCAACTGGCGCACATAAAAGTCGCGCCCGGCAGGACCGGTGGTCCAGCCTAAAAACAGGTCGCTTGCCGCCTGCATCACCCGCTGGCCGAAGACCACACGCTTGCCCTGATGGCCATGGGTACAAGGCTGGGTAAAGCGTTCCAGCACTGATGGGCGAGCTTCTTTCAGTTGCAGGAACAGTGGCTGGTCATAGTCGTCTTGCAGCAGGATGACCAGGCAACGGGTGCCCACACTGCCAACCCCCACCACCTTGAATGCCATATCGACGATGCGGAAGCGTCTCACTAGCTGTGCGCGATCTTCTTTCAGGGTGGTCAGATACTGTTCCATCATCGGCTTGATCAGGGTCGGACTATCCGGCGTGGCCAGCCACTGGTCGTCTTCCGGCAGCAGGGTGTTGGCTTCATGCAGGTGGAACAGCGTAGGCGGGGTGTCCTTGAGGCGCAGTGTGACACCATCGTCGGCCGTGATCTTGGGTAGCAGCCGCAAGTGGGTACGGTTGCGTGCCCGTTCGCCTATTTTTTCCAGTGTCTGGCGCAATTGGTCCGAGGGCGCGCTGGCGCACAGCTGGTCGTAGGAAACCTTGCTATACCAGACATCCATCTGGCTCATGCGGGCATATTCATGCATGCGCCGGCGATAGGTGCCGGTTGCCGCTTGGACAATGCCGCGCGCCGCTTGGTCGCTGATACCCAGCGTGCGGGCCGCCAGGATCAGGCTGACATTCAGACGCTTGATATCCCATTCCCATGGTGCCTGATGGGTTTCGTCGAAATCACAGATATCAAATAGCAGATTGCGTTCGGGCGAGGCAAAAAAGCCGTAATTCATCAGGTGGGCATCACCGCAGGCCTGCACCGTGATGCCGGAGTGTGGCTGGCTGGCGAGATCCGCCGCCTGTACCAGTGCAAGACCGCGGAAAAAGGAAAACGGCGACGCGGCCATACGTGCGTAGCGTAGCGGTACCAGCGCCGGCACGCGTCCAGCACTGGTCGCCTCGACCAGTGCCACCGGGTCGCGCTCGCTGGCGAGCGAGCAGAGCGCCTGACTGGTACGCGAACATAGCAGGCGGCGCGCCTGACCTGCGGCCAGTAGTTCTTCGAAGCGGGGATGTTGTTTGGATGGCATGATGCGACTCGGGCGATAGGGCTTGCTGTTGATTTTACGCGGCTTGAGCGCCGTGCGTAGTGACAAGTGTGTGCCGGAGCAGATTTTCTGCTCTGCGGCCTGTCTCGCTGGCACTCCTCTGCTGCCCGGGTTTTTCCGGTTTGCTGTCGTGAGTTAGCGACGATGGCAAGGAGGTATTATGCCACTTTAATGGCCGCCTTGCCCTGTCTACGGCCTTCTGCTCTGCTTGTTGGGCAGGATATCCACATGCCTGGCGTGTCGCCGAATCCACGATAGGAATTCAGGCACAAATCCTGTGCAGTGCACTATCGGCCCTTGCGGATGCGAGCAGGGAGTGCATCCAAAATGTTTTTCTTGGCTTATACCGTTATGCAAAAAGGTTTTTTGTTTCCGATTCAGGCTAATAATTTATAAAAATGGTTCGATAATTAGCGTTTATTTTCAAATCATTGCAGTTGCTGCATGGGGTGTAATGGGCACTGGCCGTGTGCCTTTTTTACACAGTAAATACCTGAACCATCCACAAAGTTACCCACAGGGCTGCCGTGTCGTTGTGGTCACAGGGAAAGGGGGAGAATGGGCTGGTTTCTATATGTATTGGAATGTCGGGGCGGCAGTCTGTATACCGGCATCAGCCGGAATGTAGCGCAGCGTTTTGCGGCCCACCAGAAGGGAAAAGGCGCACGTTATACCCGCATGTATCCACCCGAGCGGATAGCACTGGTGCTCGCTTTTCCCGATAAATCTGCGGCTTTGAGCGCCGAGCATGCGCTTAAGTCCATGACCACGATGGCCAAGCGCAGCTTCATCGCCGAGCACGGGATGTTGCAATCTGCTTCACCCTGCGGCACGGGCATGCCAGAATCGGCAGATTCTGACCGACCCGGTATCTGACCATGGCGCTGCAATTTGAAGTTATACCCGTGACTCCGTTCGAGCAAAATGCCACCTTGTTGTGGTGTGATGTGACCCGGCGTGCTGCCGTGGTGGATGCCGGCGGCGATCTGCCGCGCATTCATGTGCGCATTGCCGCCCATGGCCTGACGGTAGACAAGCTGTTGCTGACGCATGGGCATATCGACCACGCTGGCGGTGCCGCCGAGCTTGCCGGCGAACTGGGTGTCGCGATTGAGGGGCCGCATCAGGCCGAATCGTTCTGGCTGGATCAATTGCCGCAGCAAGGCAAGATGTTTGGTTTTGCACCGAGTGCGCCGCTGACGCCGGCGCGCTGGTTGGCAGAGGGTGACCGGGTGAGTGTAGGCGAGGAAATGCTGGAAGTTATCCACTGCCCTGGCCACACGCCCGGCCATGTGGTGTTCTATAGCGCCAGTGCAGGTCTGCTGATTGCTGGTGATGTGTTGTTTGCCGGCTCCATTGGCCGTACCGATTTTCCCATGGGCAACCATCAGCAGCTGATTACCGCCATTCGCAGCAAGCTGTTTGCCTTGCCTGACGAGACGGTGGTGCTGCCGGGCCATGGGCCGCTGACGACATTGGGTGAGGAAAAGCGCCACAATCCGTTTGTGGCCGATCCGCGTTTCGGCTGATGTCGCCGGAATTCAGTGTGCGGGTGCAGGCCATCGTGCGCGCTATTCCCGCGGGACGGGTGTGTACTTATGGCCATATTGCTGAACTTGCCGGCTTCCCGCGTCATGCCCGTCATGTTGGCCGACTGCTGGCCGGGATGGAAGATGTGCCGTGGCAGCGGGTGGTCGGTGCCGGCGGCCGGATTGCCCGCGCCGGGTCTGAGGCTGCCGACTGGCAGCGGCTATTGCTGGAGCATGAGGGGGTCTCGTTCTGCCGCAATGGGCTGGTGGATATGTTGCAATGTGGCTGGACGACACTGTAAACAGTTTATTGGCAATGCTTTCATGCATGACATTTTCAAGCCAATTTGCATTAAATTGTCGTTATCTACTGTTAAAATGCAAAAATTTGGCGATTTCCCTGTTGAGCTATATTCTGCGCGCTTCACGCACGGATTCCGCGTGGTTTTCTTTCTGCTTACAGGATATTCAATGTCTATTCGCTCCCTTATCGCGCTGGGCTGTGCATTGGCCGCCCCGGCTGCCCTTGCTTCCAATGACTGGTC
>NZ_JBOFOO010000277.1:0-17963 GCF_051659485.1 Craterilacuibacter sp.
AAAATCAGTTCGCCGGCATACATATTGCCGAACAAACGCAGCGAGAGGGAGATAGGCTTGGCGATCAACTCGACCATCTGGAAGGCAAAGTTCACCGGAGCCAGAATAACCACCAATACCGGGTTGTGAGCATGGAAAGGCGCGGTTATCAGCTCCTTACCCCAGCCGCCCAGACCTTTGGCGCTAATCGAGAAGCCGATGATGCAGAACATCACCGAAATCGACATGGCAAAAGTCGCGTTAACGTCGGCGGACGGCACCACACGGAAATACACGTGGTGAGGATCGACACCGAAGAAAGTCGAACCGACCCAAGCCGCTATTTGCGGAACCAGGTCAACCGGCAGCATGTCCATGGCGTTCATCAGGAACACCCAGCAGAAAATCGTCAATGCCAAAGGTGCGACAACCTTGCTTTCGGCGTGGAAAATTTCCTTAACCTGGGTATTGACCATCTCCACCAGCGATTCGACAAACAACTGCAGGCGACCCGGGTTTTCCAGCTTGGCGTTTCTTGCAACCATCGCAAAGACACCGACAAACAGAAAACCGAGGATCAGCGAAACGCTGAAAGTGTCGAGATGTATGGACCAGAAGCCTTCACTGGAAGACTTCCAGAACGTCAGGTGGTGCTTGATATATTCTGTTGCGTTGCCTGCCATCACTTTTTCTCAATTTTGATTAGAAGCCCGAACCAGTAGCCTGATACTGCCAGCAAATAGCCGGCGAAGTATGCCACCACCGATATATCCTTGAAAAACAGAAGAACCACCGCAAACAGGATAATAGTCAGGAAAAACTTGACCGTCTCTGCTTTGTAGTGCGCCTTCATCAAAACCATGGGGGGCGCCCGCTGCACGCTGTACGCGATCCAGACATACGCCAGCGCAGGCAGAATGGCCGAAAGGCCTCCCAGCAACGCCGACACCGGCAATGCAATATCACCCCACCCTATTACTGCCGCAACCACAACAGCTACGACCGTCAACTGCGACTGCAGGCGTATAACACGCCTTACTTCTGGCTTGACCATATGGTGCACCGGAAGAAAAATCGCACGATTATAGACACGGCATTAATTTCGAGTCAACAAATGGCAGCTAATATAGCTGCACCGCAACAACTGACTGACGGCTTTAGTCCGCTTGCAACCTGCCAACGATACCGTCTAACTCATCCAGCGATGCGTACTCGATAGTCATTTTACCGCAACCGCGCTTGCCCGCTTTGATCTGCACCTTGGCACCCAAGCGCTCCGACAAGTTCTCGGCCAGACGCAGCACATCCGGGTCCGGTGTGCGCATACCAGCCTTGGGCTTGTCTTCGGCCAAAGCTTGCACCCGGCGTTCGACTTCGCGTACCGACCAGCCATGCACAACGACCAAATTAGCCAATTCCAGTTGCTGTAATGCAGGCAGAGCCAGCAAAGCACGAGCATGCCCCATTTCGATCTGCCCCTGATGCAGCAGCTTTTGCACAGGCTCAGGTAGAAGCAACAATCTTAGCAGATTAGAAACGGCGCTGCGCGACCGACCGACCGCCGCCGCCGCCGCATCATGGGTCAGCGAGAACTCTTCGATCAGGCGGGCAATGCCCTGCGCCTCCTCGATAGGATCCAGCTCCTGACGCTGAATATTCTCGATCAGCCCCATGGCCAGCGCAGCTTCGTCCGGCACACAGCGGATAACCGCCGGAATTTCGGTCAAGCCGGCCTTCTGGCTGGCACGCCAGCGCCGCTCGCCGGCAATCAGCTCATACTCACCCAAACCGATTTCACGCACCACCACCGGCTGGATAATGCCTTGCGCACGAATTGATGCCGCCAGCTCATCCAGGGCGGCTTCGTTCATATGGGAACGGGGCTGATAGCGCCCCGGCCGGATACTGCCAATCGCCAGCGTCTGCAGCCTGTCATCTACCGGATCGGCAATGGCAAGGAGCGCGTCAAGACCGCGCCCGAGTCCTTTGAGTTTGGCCATATTTTATTGGGTTCCGGCTGCTGATGCCGGCTCCATGCGGGCGACCAGCTCGGCCGCCAGCGCCTGATAGGCGCGCGCACCACGTGAGGAAGGGTCGTACACAATGCCGGGCAGGCCATGGCTGGGCGCCTCGGCCAGACGGACATTGCGCGGAATGACGGTTTCGAATACCTTGCCGCCGAAGTGCGTGGCAAGCTGGCCGGAAACCTGTTGCGACAGATTGCTGCGTGCATCGAACATGGTACGCACCAGGCCCAGAATCTCGATCTTGGGATTGACCGCCTGACGCACCTTGCGCAGGGTCGCCACCAGATCGGACAGCCCTTCCAGCGCATAGTACTCGCACACCATGGGGATCAGTACACTCTGGGCGGCAACCAGGCCGTTAAGCGTCAGCAAGGTCAGGGAGGGCGGGCTGTCGATCAGGATATAATCGTACTCGTCCTCTACCGTCGCCAGCGCCTGCTTCAGCCGTGCTTCGCGCGCCAACTCCTGTACCAACTCGACTTCGGCGCCTCCTAGGTCCCGCGTCGCCGGCAGCACATCGTAGCCGCCTTTGGGCGAACGCTGGCGTACCTCGCTCACGGTTACATCACCCAGCAGCACCTGATAAATGGTCTGGGTCAAACCGGCTTTCTGAATGCCGCTCCCCATGGTGGCATTTGCCTGCGGATCGAGATCGACCAGCAGCACGCGCCGACCCAACTGCACCAGCCCGGTAGCCAAATTGACGCCGGTCGTCGTCTTGCCAACGCCGCCTTTCTGGTTGGCAATGGCGATAATGTGCGCGCTCATTGCGCGACAACGCGCACCAGATGGCGCTCCGCCTCCAGCCCCGGTACGGACAAGGGCAAAACATCCGCCATACGCACGCTAGCCGGCAACTGGGCAATTTCTTCGTACGGATACACACCCTTCATCGCCAGCCACTGCCCATCTTCGGCCAATAGATGCGGCGTCAGACGCACAAACTCGGACAGTTCGGAAAATGCCCGGCTGGTGATGCAGTCGAACTTCTGGGCCGGTTGATAGGCTTCGACCCGGCTGGTAACGACTTCTACATTCGCCAGCCCCAGCTCGATGGCGGCCTGACGCAAAAAGGTGGTTTTCTTGTGGTTGGAGTCGAGCAACACTACCTGCAACTGCGGGCAGGCAATCGCAGCAGGAATACCCGGCATCCCGCCTCCGGAGCCTACATCCAGCAAGCGCTTGAAGCCGGCCAGATGCGGCACCAGCGTCAGGCTGTCCAGCAGGTGGTGGCTGACCATGCGCGCTTCTTCGCGTACGGCAGTCAGGTTGTAGGTGTGATTCCACTTGGCCAGCAAGGCAAGATAAGCCTCTAGCTGCGCAACTTGCGCATCGCTCAGACCCATATCCAATTCGGCCAGGCCCTGTTTCAGTTCTTCAGTATGTGTCATGCCGTTTTCTTATCGCCCAGGCCGCGTTTAAGGTGAACCATCAGCAGGGCCACCGCGGCCGGTGTAATCCCCTGAATACGCGCTGCCTGCCCCAGCGTTTCCGGTTGTTGCTGCGTAAGCTTCTGCTGCACCTCACGCGACAATCCCGACACCACCGAATAATCTATCCCCTCGGGCAGACGCACATCGTCCAGCTTGTCCTGACGCGCCAGCTCGTCGTTCTGGCGGTCGATATAGCCTTGGTATTTGACCTGAATTTCTACCTGTTCGGCAACATCCATCGCATCGACCCCCTCCCCCGCCCCCGGCAGGGTCATCAACAGGGTGTAATTGATGGCAGGACGACGCAACAAATCGAGCAGACTATATTCACGCGTCAGCGTCTGGCCAACGACACGTTCCATCTCGGCCGCAGGCAGCTTGCCCGGGTGAATAAAGGTGGTGGCAAGGCGCTGCTTCTCGGCATCGACCGCATCGCGCTTACGACAGAAAGCATCCCACTGCGCATCACCGACCAGACCCAACTTGCGGCCCGTCTCGGTCAAGCGCAGGTCGGCGTTGTCTTCACGCAACTGCAGGCGGAACTCGGCACGGCTGGTAAACATCCGGTAAGGCTCGGTCACACCCTTGGTCACCAGATCGTCCGACATCACACCCAGATAAGCCTCATCACGGCGCGGACACCAGCCCTCTTCGTCGCGGCTGTAAAGCGCGGCATTGAGGCCGGCCAGTAAACCCTGAGCGGCGGCTTCTTCGTAACCGGTGGTGCCATTAAGCTGGCCGGCAAAGAATAGACCCTTGATCGCCTTACTCTCGAAAGTGGACTTCAGGCCGCGCGGGTCGAAGAAGTCGTATTCGATGGCATAACCCGGACGCAGGATATTGGCGTTTTCCATCCCCTTCATCGAGCGCACTGCCGCCAACTGGATATCGAACGGCAAGGAGGTCGAAATCCCGTTGGGGTAGATCTCGTGCGTAGTCAGCCCCTCCGGCTCAAGGAAGATCTGGTGGCTATCCTTATCGGCAAAGCGGTTGATCTTGTCTTCTATCGACGGGCAGTAGCGCGGGCCCACGCCTTCGATTTTGCCGGTAAACATCGGACTGCGGTCGAAACCGGAACGGATGATATCGTGCGTACGCTCATTGGTATGCGTCATCCAGCACGGCAACTGGCGCGGATGCAGCTGACGCGATCCGCGGAAGGAAAACACCGGCTCAGGTGTATCGCCCGGCTGTGCTTCCAGCACCGAAAAATCGATAGTGCGCCCGTCCAGCCGTGGCGGGGTACCGGTTTTCAGGCGACCGACCGGCAGACTCAGCTCGCGCAGCTTGGCGCCCAGCACCGAGGCAGCCGAGTCACCGGCACGCCCGCCGGTATAATTTTCCAGCCCGACATGGATCTTGCCCGACAGGAACGTCCCTGCGGTCAGCACCACGGTGCGGGCGCGAAAAACCAGCCCGATGGCGGTAATCGCACCGGCCACATGCTCGCCTTCCAGCAGCAGATCATCCACCGGTTGCTGGAACAGGGTCAGATTGGGCTGGTTCTCCAGCATCTCGCGGATCGCGGCCTTGTACAGGATGCGGTCGGCCTGAGCACGCGTAGCGCGTACCGCCGGCCCCTTGGAAGCATTCAGCGTACGGAACTGGATGCCGCCGATATCGGTGGCCAGTGCCATTGCACCGCCCAGCGCATCGACTTCGCGCACCAGATGGCCCTTGCCTATCCCGCCTATCGACGGATTGCACGACATCTGACCCAGGGTCTCGATATTGTGCGTCAAGAGCAGCGTCTGACGCCCCATGCGTGCGGCAGCAAGCGCAGCTTCGGTGCCGGCGTGCCCGCCACCGACTACTATCACGTCGAAAGTTGTTGGATAGATCATGATCAATACGGCGAATCTGGCGGAAAACCGGGCATTTTACGGCAAAACACCTAGCCATGTAAGTTATTGATTTGACTAACCCTATCCCAAACCCGGGCTTTACCCGAACTTCATCCTGCGCGTAAGCCTCCCTTGCCCTGCTACAATCTGCCGATGAATTTCAGTTTTGCACCCATAGGCGTCATCCATTCGCCCTACAAAGAAAAGTTCGGCATCCCGCGCCAACCTTCACTCGCCCCCTCGGCGCGCATGAAACTGGAGCTACTCCCCCCTTATAACCATGCCGACACCGTACGCGGACTGGCTGCTTTTTCGCATCTGTGGATACAGTTTGTGTTCCATGAAACCGCCAGCCGCGGCTGGCGGCCTTTGGTGCGCCCGCCACGACTGGGCGGCAATGACAAGGTCGGCGTATTCGCCAGCCGCGCTACCCATCGTCCCAATCCGCTAGGCTTGTCACTGGTAGAGCTCATCGGCATTGATATTGGCAGCGGCGTAATACTGGAGCTGGCCGGCGCCGATCTGCTTGATGGCACGCCGGTACTGGATATCAAACCCTATATCCCCTTTATCGAGTCACGCCCGGATGCCCGTGCCGGCTTTGTCGACGGACCACCGCCGCGCCTGAGCATCGTCTGGAGCGAACAAGCACGAACGGATCTGGCAATATGGGACAGCAGACACCCGCAACTGGCGGTATTGGTGGAAGAGGTTCTAGCTCAGGATCCGCGCCCCGCCTATCAAAACGATCCCGAGCGCATTTACGGTGTGCGTCTTTACCTGCTCAATGTGCGCTTTCGCATTCATGACAATATCGCCACCGTACTTGAAATTAGTGCGAGCTGACCGAACTTTGTCAGACAATAGCGTGTCACACCCCAGCCTCACCATACACAGGAGTAAGACTTATGAGTTCCTACGCGAAGACACTGGTTCTCGCGTTGTCCATGGCATCGATGCTGGCAGCACCGATGGCAGAGGCCGCCAAACTTGGCAAAAGTAAAAGCTTTGGCATGAAGCGCTCGGCGCCTACTCAAAGTTATCAACAGCCGGCGCGAGCACCAGCACAACCAATGGCACCGGCGCAGCAACCAAGTAAAGGCCCGGGCGTCGGCACGGCGATTGCAGCCGGCGCAGCCGGAGCGGCCGCAGGCTATATGCTGGGCTCGGCCATGAGCGGTAGCGAAGCATCGGGCAGTACCGGCGAAGCGGCAGGCTCGGGCATGCCTTGGGGCACGCTAGCCATGCTGGGCCTGCTGTTTGCAGGCGGCATGATGTTCTTCCGTCGCCGCATGGCCAATCAGGCCACACCTGCGATGCGCGCGCCACAAATGGCCGGGATGCCAATGTCGGCACCCGCCCCGCAAAATGCCCGCTTTGACAGCATTCCGTCCATAGGTTCGGGACTGCAAGGCGGCGCAGGCGCAGCCATGGCTACCGGCTACAATCAGCAACGCTTGCCGGACGGTACCGAAGTGCCGGCTTTCCTGCGTCAGGCCAAGGCTACCTTCTTGCATCTGCAAAGCCTGAATTCACCGGATAATGTCGATGAAATCAGCAAGTACATGACGCCAGACCTGTTTACTGCCATGCGCGAAGACATTCTGACCAATAGCGGCATGGCGGACTTCCCGCAACTGGAATGCAGCGTGACGGATGCCGTCACCGAAGGCGGCCGCTATATCGCCAGCGTGCGCTTCTCCGGCACCGTCAGTGAAGACGTCAATGCCGCTGCAGTACCGTTTAACGAAACCTGGCACTACATCAAGGACAATGGCGGTCCGCGCTGGCTGCTGGCGGGCATACAGCAAGACTGAGCACACTCCAGGATTACTCCAGCGGACGCCGACGGCGTCCGTTTTTTTATGTGCGCCACACATGAAAATTTTTATGTCATAGTTGTGCGCTAAACTGGAACGCGGATTGCTAGACAGAATAAAACCTAGAAGGAATCATCCGTTGCCCACCGCCGATCTAAACCTGCATAGCCACTTCCAGCCTATCTACAGCCTGGCCCACCGCCGCACCGTCGGCTTCGAAGCACTGCTGCGCGCCGAGCAGGATGGCAATCCTGTTCCGCCCCAACAGGCCTATCTAGGTCATGACAACCAACAAGAGCGGCACGAATTCGATATTCGCGTCAGCAGCGCACACCTCGCACGCTTTGCCGGCTTTGCCCCGCCGCAGAACTGGCTATTCCTGAATGTAGACGCCAGCACGCTCAGCACGCCGGCACGCACTCAGGCACTGATCAGCGCCTTGCAGCAAAGCGGTGTACCGGCGGCATGCGTGGTGCTGGAAATTCTGGAGCATGCGCTGGAGGCCGACCAAGGCCTGATAGAAGGCAGCCGCATGCTGCGCGCCGCCGGCTTTCTGATCGCCATCGATGATTTCGGCGCCGGCCATTCCAATCTCGACCGGGTCTGCCTGCTGGAACCCGACTTGGTAAAATTTGACCGTAATTTGCTACGCAGCGCAGTCACCCAGCCACGCACGCGCAATCTGCTAACCAAGTTGGTGCATCTGGTGCACGAAATCGGGGCACTGGTCGTGGTCGAAGGGGTAGAGACCGAGGCCGATGTACTGGTGGCACTGGAGTCAGGCTGTGATCTGGTGCAAGGCTATTATGTAGCGCGCCCGGCTTTTGATCCGGACAAGGACGAAACCATTACCCGCCGCATCGACACCCGCTGGGATGAGCTGATGGTCAGGGAGTTGATGAAGCGCAAGCTGACGCGACGCCAGATCGAACTGGCGCGTCAGGCTTTCGTGCAAAGCGCCATCGCACTGATGCAGGGCACCGCCTTTACCGATGCCGCCAAACCGATGCTGACCCTGCCCGACGTGATCCGCTGTTTTTTGCTCGACAGTACCGGCCGCCAGATTGGGCGCAATTTAAATACGCGGGAAGCGCCGTCACTGGCCAACCCCAAGTTTGCGCCGCTGGCCAACACCACCGGTGCCATCTGGTCGCGCCGCCCTTATTTCCAGCACGCCATCGACCAGCCCGGCGTGCTGTATATGAGCGAGCCCTATCTGTCGATGACCGATACCCGTAGCTGCATTACCCTGTCGATGGCCATCGAAATCGACGAAGTCCTGCATGTGCTGTGTGCCGATGTACTGGTAGCACGGCAAACAGGACCCAGGGATTAGGAAAGCCGCACTCAGGCATGAAAAAGGCGCGGCTAAAGCCGCGCCCGCAAGACCGCAGAGCCGTGTTACTGACCGGCTACGTCGGAAATGTATTCGTACAGGGTGACAACCTGCTGCACGCCGCTAGTCTCGCTGGCTACGCGTGCGGCAGCCTCACCCTCGGCCCGGGTCACCAGCCCCAACAGATAGACCACTCCGCGCTCGCTCACGACCTTGATGGCATTGGGAGGATAACCCTTGCCATCCAGCAGCCGCGCCCGGACCTTGCTGGTTAGCCAGGTATCATTGCTGCGCCCGCTAATACCACTAGCGGGCGCGATCACCAGATAATTGTAAACCCGCTGCACATTGGGCTGCGAACGCGCAATCATTTCGGCACCTGCACGTGCAGCATCGGACGCAGCCTCACCGGTCAGCAGCACGACACGGTTATAGCTGGTCAGACTCACATTGGACGACGGCAGTTTTTCCAGCATCTGGCGCGAGGCCTTCAGCTCGATAGACTGATCATCGACATAGGCACCGCTGGTGCGTCTGTCGGAAGCGACCAGCACGCCTGTGGCCGCACCACCAGCGACCAATGCCACACAACCGGATAAAGTCGCCGCACACACGACAGCAACGACCAATGTAGATATCCGCATTATTCACCTCCCAGCAGCATGCAATCAATGGCATCGCACATGGCGTGAATCAGCAATAAATGGACTTCCTGAATGCGCGCCGTGCGGCTGACCGGGACGTTGAGGTGCACATCTTCTGCCCCCAGAATATCGGCAATCTTGCCGCCATCCTTGCCGGTAAAGGCAATCACCGTCATGCCGCGCTCGTGTGCCGCATAAATGGCTTCGATGACATTGGCCGAATTGCCCGACGTCGAAATCGCCAGCAAGACATCACCTTGTTGCCCCAGCGCACGCACCTGCTTGGAAAAGATCAGGTCGAAATCGTAGTCGTTACCGATTGCGGTCAAGGCAGAGGTATCGGTAGCCAGCGAGATCGCCGCCAGCCCGGGGCGTTCTTTCTCGAAGCGCCCCACCATTTCAGCTGCAAAATGCTGGGCATCGGCCGCCGAACCACCATTACCGCAAGCCAGTATTTTGCCCTCATTCATCAGGCTGGCCACCATGCGTTCGGCAGCAAGAGCAACACCAGGAGAGAGTGCATCCATAGACTGTTGCTTGGTCGCAATGCTCTCGAGAAAATGTCCGTTAACGCGGGCGATCAGGTCCATGCTGTCATTCCTTGTAAAGTCGCGTAAACGCTACGCGATAATGTTTTTTATCCACAGAGGGGCAGCCTCCCCCTCAAACACGACCGCATCGAAGCGGCATGGAGCATCAATATTTTGCGCCAGCAGATAGAGGCTGGCGGCATGTACCAGTCGCGCACATTTCCGGCCATCTATACTCTGCAAGGCGCCACCAAAACGGCGGGAACTGCGCAAGCGCACCTCGACAAAGACCCAGTAGCCGCCATCACGCATCACCAGATCCAGTTCGCCACCCGCGCAATGCCAGTTACGCGCGACCAGCACCAAGCCCTGACGCTGCAAATAATGCAATGCCTGCTCTTCGGCGGCGGCTCCTGCGCCGCTTACTGAAGCTCGCCCCTGACCCATGTCGGCAATGTCCGCTGAAATTGCTGGTCACGCCCCAAACGCAAATCGCCGGTCACGCCGTCAAGGCGCAAGCCACTGACGTTTTTCTGCATGGAAAGACGCAGCGCCAAGCGATAGGCATCTATTCCCAAGGCATACAAACGCTCGGTGGAGACCGTCAAGGCACGCTCCGGACGCGGATAAGTGCGCACGACAGGATGATCGGGCATCAGCAACCAGGGCATATCGACAAAGCGCACGCCGGACAATACCGGCAGGCTCTCGCGCACATTCACCTGAGACGTGGCATAGGCCGGCAAATCTTGCGGCAGCACCGCGCGCACCAGTGCCGCTTCACGTCCACCCAGCGCCAGAAACACTGCATCCGCCTGCGCCAGCGCGGCATCCAGTGCCTCGCCATGCGCATCATCCACATCCAGCTGTAGCGGCCCAGACCCGCGCCGCTGCAGCCACCCACTACTAAAGGCCTGACGCAAGCGCTGCGACAAACCATCCTTGGCATAAACCAGTAACGGCCGCTGATGGCCGTTATCCGCCATCATACCGGCCACCTGTTTCGCCTCGGCATCCACCGCCAGCGACAGGCTATAGAGTTTGGGACGCACGGTCACACCCTCAAGACTGTTCAAAGCCAGTGTAGGCACGCTGATGTGCGGCGCGATACGACTGATGCCGGTACGCGTCAACGGCCCTATCACCACATTGGCGCCCTGTGCAAGCAGACTGCGATAAGCCTCCAGCGCACCGTTTTCATCGCTAAAGGCCGCCTCGGCCACGCCGACATCGCGGCGGGCATCGCCATGCAAGGCCGCGTTAAAGCCCTGCCGTACAACCGCAGCCGCCTCACCCAAGGAAGGAGACGACAATGGCAGCAACAGGCCGATGCGTACCTTGGCCTGGGCAAAGCCCGGCACCACAGGCGCAGAAGCAGCGGCAGGCATGGAAGATTCGGCCGCAAAAGGCGCTTGGGAAGGTTCAACAAGCACCGGAATCGACGTCAAAGACGCAGAATTCTGCTGCAGGATATAGTCCGGCGTCTGCGCAGCGACTACACTGGCGGCCATCCAAGTTAAACCACCCAGCACCCAGGGAGCCAGAGATTGCAAACATCGCTTGATCACTTGATTGATTCTGCCCAGGAAACGTTGGTGAACGGAACATTATATGTGGTCGCCACCCCCATTGGAAATCTGGCGGACATAACACTGCGCGCTTTTGCCGCACTTTCCCGCTGCGATCTGGTCCTGGCGGAAGACACCCGCGTCACCGGCTCGCTGCTGGCCGCCTATGGCATCAGTAAAAAGCTGGTCAGCCTGCGCGAGCATAACGAACGGGAAATGGCCGAACGCGTTATCGTCTGGCTGCAGGAAGGCCAGTGCATCGTACAGGTTTCCGACGCAGGCACGCCCGGGATTTCCGACCCGGGCGCCCGTCTGGCTGCCGCCGTCTGGCAAGCCGGACTCAAGGTGTGCCCGCTGCCAGGCCCTTCCGCCGTGGTCACCGCCATGTCGGCGGCCGGCCTTGAAACCGGACAGTTCCAGTTCGCCGGCTTCTTGCCGCCCAAATCCGGCGCCCGTAAAAAGCGCATGGAAAACTGGCTGCATGCCGATTATGCCGTGATTTGCTATGAAGCACCGCACCGCATTCTCGATTGTGTCACTGATGCCGTCGCTGTTTACGGCAGCGAGCGGCGACTGGTATTGGCACGCGAACTGACCAAGACCTTCGAAACCTTTATCCGCACCACGGCCGGCGAACTGCTTGACATCATCAAACAGGACAGTAACCAGCAACGCGGGGAATGCGTCCTCATCATCGATGCCGCTCCGCCACAGCCCGATAGCGATGAGGTGCCGGCAGCGGCACAGCAACTGCTATCACAACTGGTCGAGGCCATGCCAACCAAACAGGCCGCCGGAATTGTGGCCGAATTCACCGGTATTTCGCGTAAAAAACTCTATGATCTGGCGCTGGAAATGAAAAAATCCGCGATTGACGACGAAAACTGAACGCAAGCGATTTACATTTATTGAGCCAACAGGTAGAATGCCGTCAATCCGAGATGCAGCCCGGATGGTGAAATTGGTAGACACAGGAGACTCAAAATCTCCCGCCGCAAGGTGTGTCGGTTCGAGTCCGACTCTGGGCACCATAATATGCATCCCGTCAGACAACCCGTACAGCTTCCGGCTTTACGGGTTTTTTGTTGCCTGCAATATGGCGGTACCGGTTGAAACCGGTGATAAGCACGGGTAGATTTCCGAATAGCACCACAAGGAGCCGGCACCCCGCGAAAACATGATGTCTCCAGCCCCCCTGTTCGATACCCACTGCCATCTGGATGCGCCCGAGTTTGATGGCCAGCGCCAGCTGATCATCGCTCAGGCTCACGCAGTCGGTGTCTGCCGCATCATGGTACCCGCCGTTGCCCTGTCCAACTTCAGTACAACCCTTGCACTACGCACCCAGGCAGGATGCGCTATCGCCTTGGGGCTACATCCTGTCTATCTGGATCAACATCTGGATACTCACCTGGACGCACTGGAACAACACATTCGCCAGCATACACCCGATGCTATCGGTGAAATCGGTCTGGATTTCTGGCTACCAGAGCTAGACCCTGTGCGTCAGGAATGGCTGTTTGCCGAGCAATTGAAGCTGGCACGGCGCTACGACTTGCCGGTATTACTGCATATCCGCCGTGCGCAAGATAGGGTGCTTAAATATCTGCGCCAAATACCCGTGCGCGGCGGTATCGCCCATGCCTTTAATGGCAGCGAACAACAAGCGCAAGCCTTTATCAAGCTGGGCTTTTGCCTGGGCTTCGGCGGCGCCATGAGCTATAGCGGCTCGACCCGCATCCGGCAGCTGGTAGCCACTTTGCCTCTAGAGAGTCTGGTACTGGAAACCGACGCCCCCGACATGCGCCCGGAATGGGCACAAGACATACCCAATGTCCCGGCCAACCTGCCCCGCTTAGCCCATATCATGGCTGAACTACGCGCCACGGATAGCGCAGCCATCGCCCAGGCCACAACAGACAATGCCTGCCGGGTACTGAACCTACCCTGAAAGCAAGGCTATAAGCCAAAAAAGGCCCCGCATGCGCGGAGCCCCTTGTGCATGGTCTAGTACTGCTTACTTGAAGCGGATCACGACGCGACGATCCGGCGCCAGACACAGGCCCAAAGCCGGCTGCGTCTTGATCGAATCGCACTTATTGCCGGTCAGCGGATCAGCCTTGCCTTTACCCTCGATGGCAAGACGGTTCGCCGCCACACCCTGGCCAAGCAAATAGTCGGCTACGGCGCCGGCACGCGCTTTGGACAGCGTCAAATTATAGGCTGCCGACCCCAAGCGGTCGGTGTAGCCGGTAATGGCGATACTTGCACCTTTATTTGCGCCATCCTTGATCTGCCGGGCGATATTCACAAGCTCAGTCTTGCCAGCAGCACTGAGTGCAGACTGATTCGACCCGAAAGCCAGGTCACCCTTCAGCACAAAGGCTGGTGCAGCCTGCGCGGCAACCGGCAGCGCGGTTGCGGCATAAGGCTTGGCCGCAATACCGCTCTTGTCGAAGCTGGCGGGGCCCGCATACTGCGTGTCGCAGCTACCTGCCTCTTCATCCCGCGCCGGATCATTGAAGTCATAGCTCTCGATAGGCTTGAGCTGCAGCGTTTCCAGCAACTTGCCGGAACCGGCCAGTACCCGCGCCTGAGCCAGCAATACATCCTGCTCTGCATTCACCACCGAACGCTTGGCATCATACAATTCGTTTTCGCTATCCAGCAGGTCAAGCAAGGTGCGCTGGCCGATATCGAACTGGGCGCGATAAGCATCGCGTGCCTTCTCGGTCGACAAGCGGTGCTGGCGCAGATAGGTGATCTGTTCGTCCAGCTTGCGGGTGTCGTTGAAGGCAATACGCAGCGTCTGCTTCAAGTCACGGCACTCTTTGTCGCGCAAATCGAAGGCGGCATTCAGGCGCTCGGCCGAAGCCCCCAGCCGGGCACGATCAGCACCACCTCGGAATAGATTAAGATTGAATACCAGCTCCGCCATCTGCCGGTCTTTACGGTTGAGCGAGCCATCCAGATTGTCGCCACGCGCCTTGCTGGCACGCAGGTCTAGCGTAGGCGAGAATGCACCCTTGCGCACATTCACATCCGCCTTGGCCGCGCGTACATTTTCCAGCGCAGCCAGATAAGCCGGGCGGGTCTTGACTGCTCCGGAAATCAGCTCCTGATCCTTGGGCAGATATGCTTTCAACGCCATCGGGGTGGTCATATTGGGCTGCGGCTCTTCACCGGTCAGCCGTGCATAGCGGGCTGCCACATCATGCAGATTGGACAGTTCCGTCACCAGATTGGCTTCAGCCAGCGCCAGGCGGCCACCCGCTTGCTCCAGATCCACCCGGCGTCCCACACCGGCGCCGACTTTTTCCTGCAACTGCTTATAGATACTCAGGTGGGTGGCGTAGTTTTCCTGTGCGAACTCAACCAGTTGGCGGTAACGCAACACATCTACATAGGCACGTGCGGCTTCCAGTGCTTGCCCCTCACTAACACCCAGAAAGTCGAAATATTTGGCACGCTGGGCATAATCAAGCTGTTTGACCAGATTCATGGTCTGTAAGCCCTGAAACAGGTTCTGCGTCAGATTCGCCGACCAGCCCTTGCGGGTCAGATCTTCCGTTGTATTGTTGCCTTCAAGCTGTGTTTTTTCCTTGCCCCAGTCATAAGCTACATCCAGCGTCGGCAGATAACCGGCACGTCCCAAGCCCTGCTCTTCTGCCGCCGCCCGGAATTCATGCCAGCGGAAACGCACTTCCGGATTATTAAGAATGGTCTTTTCAACCGCCCCCTTTAGATCAGCAGCACCGGCCAACGGGAAAAAACCAAACAGCAGCGTTATCGACAAAGCAAGAGAAGTACGTTTCATAATTGAGCCCCAATACGGTGGACAAATGGCTTTAAAGCAAACATGTAAAGTATTTATGGCCAAATTATATACGCAATGATTGTAAAATCATATAGCATGAATATCTGCCATTATCATTTATGCCACAATGAAGTCCATGCGCCCGGCTAATAGCGTCTACCTCTGGCTGCGCGCCGTCGTTCTGCTGTTACTGGCGACGACAGCCACCTCACTGGAACTGCCGACCGAGCAGGCTGCCCGCCAATATGGAAGTCAGGCTTTGCCGCTGTACCATACATGGCGCAGCACACTGACAGCCCTGATCCAGGCGGATGAAGCGGGAAAACTCAAGGCGGTTAATCAGTTCATCAATCGCCGCATCCGCTTTGCTGATGACATTGAAATATGGCGACAAAGTGACTATTGGGCTAGCCCCTTGGAAATGTTTGCCAAGGGTGGCGGCGACTGCGAAGACTTCGCGATTGCTAAATATGTGTCACTGCGCAGTGTTGGCATTGATGCCAGCAAGCTGCGCCTGACCTATGTCAAGGCTCGCATTGGCGCAGCCGGCAGCAGCGTCAGCCAGGCACATATGGTATTGGCCTACTATCCGGCACCCAACGCCGAACCCCTGATTCTCGACAACTTGATCACCAGCATCCTACCCGCCTCCCAGCGGGAGGATCTGACTCCGGTATTCAGTTTCAATGCGGAAGTAATGTGGGCAGGCGCAAACAGCAGCAGTGCTAGCCGGCTTACCCGCTGGCACCAGCTGATGGAACGCATGCGTAAAGACGGCTTTGTTTTTTGACCTACTGGAACGAGCACATCATGACTCGACTCTCACTCAGCCAGCGCCTGTGGGCGCTGCTGCTGCTGCTGGTTTTTCTCGCACTCAGCACATCGCTGACCGCCAATTTACTCGGTGCGCGCAATTATCTGGAACAACAACTCAGTGCACAAAACAGTAATACGGCAAACTCGCTGGCCTTGATGATCAGCCAGCAACAAGCCGACCCGGTCATGGCCGAAACACTGATCAATGCCAGCTTCGACCAAGGGCACTATCATGCAATACGCTGGCTCAGTCCCGATGGCCGACCGCGAATTGAGCGCAGCAAGCCTAGCATGGATCCGGAGCCATCCGGCTGGCTGCCGCACCTGCTGCCGCTCGCACCAGCAGCAGGGCACGCCAATATCAGCAAGGGGTGGCTGCAAGCGGGCACGCTGGTGGTACAGGCCGATGTCGCCTATGCCTACGCCGCACTCGAACGCAGCATGGCTTATACCCTATTCGGGCTACTGATAGCCGGGCTATTCACCGGCGCTATCGGCTCGCTGGACATCATGCGCATCCGCCGCCAACTCGACCTGGTCGTCGGCCAAGCCAAAGCCATCAGCGAACGCCGCTTTATTCATATAAAAGAACCCGCCATCCCTGAACTTGCCCGTGTGGCACAGGCAATGAACCAGATGGTAGAGCGCCTGCAAGGCTATTTGCGCAGCTTGAGCGGCGAAGTCGAAGCCTTACGCCGCCTGCACGATACCGATGAGGTCACCGGCATCGCCAACCGCATGCAACTGGAGCGCAAGTTGCAGAGCCTGCAAAATGAAGAAAATGAAGACCTGCACGGCCAATTACTGCTATTGCGTGTAGCGGGACTTGCCCAGATGAATAGCCGTATCGGCGGGCAACGCACCGATGCCCTGTTGAAAAGACTCGCACAGGACTTAAGCCTCGCGGCAGCAGCACACCCCGGCGCGCAGGCAGCCAGACTGCGCGGAGCAGACTTTGCCCTGCTCTGCCCCGAACTCGATCATGGCGATGCTGATGCGCTAGCCCGCCAATTACTGCAGCAATGCATGTCTTATTCACAAATGGGCTTGTGCGACCAGCATGATGTCGCCCATATCGGCCTGAGCGGCTTCAGTGGCAAGGAGCAACTGGATACCATCCTGCCCCGCGCCAGTCATGCGCTGGCGCAGGCCGTTGCCCAAGCGGCCAATAGCTTCTGCCGTCTGGATGATGCGACCCTGCAAGCCAGCAGCGAACTGGATTGGCGCCTGACCATAGAACAGGCATGCCTAGGACAGGCATTGCGCCTGCACTGGTATCCTGTTGTCGACCTCCATGGGCGATTGCTATGGCAAGAAGGCATGCTATATCTGCCAGCGACAGAGAATACCCCCCAAATCACTGCACTGCGTCTACTCTCGCACAGCCTACGCCTTGGCATCAGCCATCTGCCCGATCTTGCAGCACTGGAGCAGGGCTTACAGCAAACGCTGCACAAGCGCATTGCCATCAACATCTCGCCGGCCTCGCTTGCCCATGCCGACTTTAAAGACCGGGTCCTTGCATTGCTGGATCGAGCCTCCGGTATCCGCGTCAATTTCGAATTTCACGAAACCGCCCTACCCGAACACTGGCTGGCTTTCCTGGCATTCAGTCGCGCGGTCTCCTTGCGCGGGCACGCAGTAGGCGTAGAAATCATGGGCCATGATCTGGCGCTGGTGGCCAGACTGGGAGAAGCCGGCATTGCCTATCTGGAACTGGATAGCGTGCTGACACAAGGCATAGAGCACGATAACGGGCGACAGGCCGTTATCAAGGGCTTGCTGCAGATGGCGACGCTAATGGAGATACACCTGCTGGCAAAAGGCCTACGCGATGCCAAAGATGCCCAGAAACTGGCTAGCCTGGGCATTCACGGCATGACCGGCCCAGCCATTGGTGCCAATCTCGTCACCGCCGTAAGCTGAATCTGGAATAGAGCGGCAACTAAAATGCAAAAACCCCCGACCAGCAATGATCGGGGGTTTTCATATTGGGGTTCTGGCGGTGTCCTACTTTCACATGGCGAATGCCACACTATCATCGGCGCTAAGGTGTTTCACGGTCCTGTTCGGGATGGGAAGGCGTGGGACCACCTCGCTATGGCCACCAGACATTAACTTGTCAAATTGTAGAAGCCGAAATATCCGG
>NZ_JBOFOO010000278.1:0-10143 GCF_051659485.1 Craterilacuibacter sp.
GTCCTGGCACCTATTGCGAACCGAAGATGACCACCGTAGGCTCGCAGGACACCACCGGACCGATGACCCGTGACGAGCTCAAAGATCTGGCTTGCCTGGGCTTCTCTGCCGATCTGGTGATGCAGTCGTTCTGCCATACTGCCGCTTATCCTAAGCCGGTCGACGTGCGCATGCACAAGGAGTTGCCGGCCTTTATCAGTACCCGTGGCGGTGTTTCCCTGCGTCCGGGTGATGGCGTGATTCACTCGTGGCTCAACCGTCTGTTGTTGCCGGACACCGTCGGCACCGGCGGCGACAGCCATACCCGCTTCCCGATCGGCATTTCGTTCCCGGCAGGCTCCGGTCTGGTGGCTTTTGCTGCCGCCACTGGTGTGATGCCGCTGGATATGCCGGAATCGGTGCTGGTGCGCTTCAAGGGCGAGCTGCAGCCGGGTGTGACCCTGCGTGATCTGGTGGGCGCGATTCCGCTGTATGCGATCAAGGCCGGTTTGTTGACCGTAGCCAAGGCCGGCAAGAAGAACGTGTTCTCCGGCCGTATCCTGGAAATCGAAGGCTTGCCGAATCTGAAAGTCGAGCAGGCGTTCGAGTTGTCTGATGCTGCGGCCGAGCGTTCGGCAGCGGCCTGCGCCATCGCGCTGGATAAGGCACCTATCGTTGAGTACATGCAGTCGAACATCACCTTGATGAAGGTGATGATTGCCGATGGTTATCAGGATGCGCGTACGCTGGAGCGTCGCATTGCGTCGATGCAGGACTGGATCGCGAATGGCGAACTCTTGAAGCGCGACCAGGATGCCGAGTACGCGGCCGTGATCGAGATCGATCTGGCCGACATCAAGGAGCCTATCGTTGCCTGCCCGAACGACCCGGACGATGTGAAGTTCATGTCCGAAGTGGCCGGCACTAAGATCGATGAAGTGTTCATCGGTTCGTGCATGACTAATATCGGCCACTTCCGTGCTGCATCCAAACTGCTGGAAGGCAAGCAGGATATCCCGGTAAAACTGTGGGTGGCTCCGCCGACCAAGATGGACGCCAAGCAGCTGACCGAAGAAGGTCACTACAGCGTGCTGGGCCGTGCCGGCGCACGCCTGGAAATGCCGGGCTGCTCGCTGTGCATGGGTAACCAGGCTCAGGTGCGCGAAGGCGCGACCGTAATGTCGACTTCGACCCGCAACTTCCCTAACCGTCTGGGCAAAAATACCTTTGTGTATCTGGGCTCGGCCGAACTGGCTGCGGTATGCTCCAAGCTGGGCAAGATACCGACGGTGGAAGAATATCTGTCCAACGTCAGCATCCTGAACGCCAGCAGCGCCGAGGTGTACAAGTATCTGAACTTCAACCAGATCAAGGACTATCAGGATATTGCCGACGGCGTGTCTGCCTGATCCTGAGCCTGACTGAACTGCCAACGGCCCCTTGCAAGGGGCCGTTTTTACTGGGGAATACGATGCGTAGCAAACTATTGGTTTTATTCTCGACTTTGGGGTTGGCGGCTTGTGCCGGCACCATGCCGAATAATTTGGGGGTGAAAAGTGGCCAACTGGCGGCTTGTCCTGCCTCGCCCAACTGTGTGTCCTCGCAGGCACCGGCCAGTGATGGCCAGCACCATATTGCCGCCTTGCGTTTGCGAGCCGCCGATGTGTCTTGGCAGCAGGTGGTGGCCGTAGTGAGCCGCTTGCCGCGCACCACGCTTGTCAGGCAGGAGGAGGGCTATCTGCATGCCGAAAGCCGTAGCGCCTTGCTGGGCTTTGTCGATGATGTCGAACTGTATCGGGCGCCGGGTGCCAGCCTGCTGGAACTGAGATCGGCATCAAGGTTGGGCTTGAGCGATTTTGGCGTAAACCGCGCGCGGGCTCAAAGTCTGGGTTCGGCGCTGGGTCAAGCCGGTTTGCTGGCTGAATAGCAAATGAGTCGGTAGCAGTGTTCTGTCATTCGTGGCGCGGCAGAATCGGTTATGATTTGGGTCAAATTTTTATCTGATATAACGGCATGGATCTTTCACACTTGAGCGAAGAGCAGTTTACCCATCTTTCCATGCTTTTCTTTCTGGGCGGTCTGGTGGTGTTTATGGGTTTTATCATCTGGGATTTGGGCAAGCAGTCCAAGGCCGGCAAGTTTGGCACTTTTATCCTGTTCCTGGCATTGGGTACCGGGGTAGCCGGCTTTGTATTCAAGAATGTGCTGGTCGAATTTATATTGAGCAAGTAGCCCGCCGGTTTACAGGCTGGCCAGTATCCCGCTCAGGCTCTGCCACAAACCGGTGTCGGTGATCAAGCCCAGAGCCAGTTGCAACACCCATACCAGCAATAAAACACCACTGATGCCTATGACTAGCAAGCCGGCGGCGAGGCCCACGCCCAGCTTGATCCAGCTGCCGCGGGATACTGCGCTGATCCGCGGCAGTACGTTTGCCAATAGCGGGGCGTAGCGTAGTAAGAATTTCGCGGCGATCATGAGTTTCATCTGTGTCTTTCTGTTTGTTGTGCTTGGTGGGAGGATGGCCGTTTCATTCAAACCAGCCATGCCGCACTAGCCGTTAGTGCCCCGCCTGCGCCCAGTGCGCCCAGCAAGCTGGCGTCGCGCGGGTTATGGTTGCGGTACTCGCCCCAGGCGGCAAGCCAGAGCGAGGAAACCAGCAGGGCGGTGATTATCAATAATTCAAGCATGCTGCACCTGTACGTTTAGGGCCGGCTTGCTGCAGTCCAGTCCCCATTGCTCAAGTACCTTGGTCAGTAGATGGCATTCTTCATCGGCTATATGGCGATCCGCCTCCATCACTTGTGCGCATAGCTGTAACACGGTCAGGCGCAGTTCGGTGTCGTCTACTTCGTTCAGCCAAGTGGTGAGCGACTGCGGCTTAAAGCGGTGGGCGTCGGCCCATGGCAGGCCTAAGAGCAAATCCTCGCAGAATGTGTGCATCAGGGTATGCAGGTCTTCGCGGCTGAGTCCCAGCCGGGGGTAGGCATTGGCTTTATCCAGTACATCCAGTTCGGACTGGGACAGGTGGCCGTCGGCCAGCATGGCCAGGATGACGATGCGGGCGGCAGATTGCGGGCTATTGTGTGGGTAGGTGCGCATTTCGTATTCCTCGCTGTTAACCCGCATCAAACTGTGTGGGCAGACAGAATATAGGGTATTTTATTTGCATGAAAAAGCAGACAATAGCGAAACAATAGTTCCGGAAAACAGAAAATGAGCCTGGATTTCAGTTACCGCCATCTTTACTATTTCTGGGTGGTCGGCAAGGAAGGCGGGATGTCCCGTGCGGCAGAGCGTCTGGGCATGGCCGTGCAGACGGTCAGCACGCAAGTGCGCGAGCTGGAGCGCACGCTGGGGGTGGAATTGCTTAAACCTGCCGGGCGCAAGCTGGTGTTGACCGAGGCCGGCACCGCGGTGATGCAGCAGGCAGATCTTATTTTCCAACTGGGTGAACAACTGCCTCAGCTTGCCCGTCATGCAGTCAGCGCGCCTTCCTTGCGCTTGGCGGTAGGAACAGCGGATGGTTTGCCCAAGCTGATGGTGCAGCGCCTGCTGCAGCCCGTGCTGGGTATGCCGAAGCTGCGCCTGCAGTGTCATGAGGGCGAGTTTGGCGATTTGCTGGCCGATCTGGCGCTGCACCGTTTGGATCTGGTGCTGGCGGATAGGGCGGCGCCGGCCAATCCCAATCTCAGGGTGTACAGTCATGCGCTGGGATCGTCGACTTTGGCATGGTATGCGCCACCCTTGCTGCTTGCGGATACGAGTCGGGATTTTCCGCATTCGCTCTCTCGTGTGCCGGTATTGTTGCCCACAGCGCACTCTGCCGTGCGTTCTAGGCTGGATCGGTGGTTTGAAAGCGAGAGGATACAGCCTTGTATTGTGGGAGAATTTGAAGACAGTGCCTTGCTTAAGACTTTTGGTGCTGGCGGAATGGGGGTGTTTCCTGCGCCGGATTTAATGCACGAGGCCTTGAATCGCCATTACGGCGTAACGCGTATCGCCCGTTGCGAGGGGGTCGAGGAGTATTTTTTTGCGATCGGAAACGAAAAGAAGGTGCTGCATCCTCTGGTGCTGCGTGTACTGCAAAGTGGCATTCAATAGCCGTATGGTGTGTTTGCGGCACTGACAAGGCGGGGGCAGGGCGCTAGAATGTGCAGCCTCATCAAGAAGGAATCCATCATGCCATCGTTTGATATCGTCTCGGAAGTGAATCTGGTTGAAGTGCGCAATGCCATTGACCAGACCAGCAAGGAAGTGGCGACCCGTTATGATTTCAAGGGGTCGAGTGCGCGTCTTGAACTGGCTGAAAAAGTGGTGACCCTGTTTGCCGATTCCGAATTCCAGATCGAACAGGTCAAGGATATTTTGCTGAACAAACTGGCCAAGCGCGGTCTGGATGTGCGCTGCCTCGATTACGGCAAGCTGGAGAGTGTGGGGGGCAATAAGGCCAAGCAGGTGATTACCGTTAAGGAAGGCATAGAGACCGAGCTTGCCAAAAAAATTACCCGTATGATCAAGGACTCCAAGGTCAAGGTGCAGGCCAGTATTCAGGGGGATGCGGTACGTGTCACCGGGGCCAAGCGCGATATCCTGCAGGAAGTCATTGCCATGATGAAAAAGGAAGTAACCGATTTTCCTTTGCAGTTCAACAATTTCCGTGACTGAATGATCGCTTTGCAAGCTGAATCCGCTTTGTTTTTGTAGATTGTATACAATTTTGCGCAAGATCAAGGTAGGACGGTGGGGCGGGTTCTAAGATCCGTCATTCACTTAAATTGGGCTTGTCAGTACTATGGAATCCCGCCCCTCCGGCAGCGCCGTCAAACCGGTGCTGCTTGTCATTTGTGCCATCCTGTTTTGGGCTAGCAATGTCGTTATTGCACGTGCTTTTCGGGCCGAACTGACTCCTTTCTGGTTGGCGTTCTGGCGCTGGTCTTGTGCCACACTGGTCTTGTTCCCATTCGTAATCCGGCCGCTATGGGTCGAGCGAGCGCGCTTATGGGCGGTGCGTGGCCGCCTGTTCTGGCTGGCTTTGATCGGTATTGTTGGCAACAACGCTTTTATCTACCTTGGCGTGGCCAGTGCCAGTGCCACCAGTGCGGCAGCGCTGCAGACCTTTACCCCTGTATGGATCATGATACTGGGCGCGCTGGTTTTGGGGCGGCGTTTGCCGGCACTGGCGTGGGGCGGGGTCATCTGTGCGGTGCTGGGGGCGCTGACTATCGCCTCCGAAGGCGATCTGTCTTCCATTCTGGCTTTGCAGGTAGGCGCGGGTGAATTGTGGCTGATTGCGGCCAGTTTGTGCTGGGCCATCTATACCCTGATCGTGATGACCTTGCCGCGCGATATCCATGCCGGTGCTTTGCTTGCCATCCAGATGGCGATGGGTTCGCTATTGCTGCTGCCTTTGGCGATGGTGTTTGAGCCTGCAACCCTGCCGCCGGTGCTATGGAGTCACGAGACATTGATTGCAGTGCTGTACCTCGGTGTATTTCCGTCGGTACTGGCTTATGTGTTTTACAACCGTGCGGTAGCGGTGTTGGGCGGGGAGCGTACCGGCAACTTCATGAATCTGCTGCCTGCTGCCTCCAGTTTGCTGTCGTTTGCTTTTCTGGGTGAGGCCTTGCAGAGCTTTCATATGCTGGGCTTTGCCGGCATCATGGGCGGGATCGTGTTATCGGCTGGGGCAATGCCCGCTTTGCCGCGCTGGCTGCGTGAGCTTGTGCGTGGCGATATACTGCCGATGTCGCGTTGAGTCGGCAGCAGGGGCCTGCTGCCGGTTGGTGTTTAGCCTGATTCAGCCCACTCGCCCGATAATGGCGGCCGTCGCGATCAGCTCTTCCAGTAAGGCCATCGAAGCCTTGCCGCTGACGGCAAAGGGGTTGAGCTCGGGCTTTTCAGAGTATTTAAGCAAGGTGCCCGGGTTGACCTTGTTCAGGTTGACCTGACCCATGGTCCAGTTGGAAAAGCGCCGCTCGCTGATTTCTTCAAAATGCAGCAACTCGACGCCGTGATGGCGTGTGTCCGCAGCAATGTGGCTATATAGCGCCGAGATTTCTGCGCGGCCACCTTCAAGTACCTGCATGAAAATATCGCCACTAAAACACAGGATGCCGGTTAGGCCGTTAGCCGGGTTGTGTTCGTGAGACTGGGCAAGAATGGAGTCGAGCAGATCCTGTGTGTGTGGCTGGACTGCACGGCTGGCATAAAGCAGGCGGACGAGCATGATGGTGGACCTCAGGTATTTTTATTAGGAAGCAGGGAGAGAAACTCGCGGCGCAGGGCGGGGTTTTTCAGGAAGGACCCGCGCATCACGCTGTTAATCATTTTAGAGTCCATATCTTTCACGCCACGCCAGTGCATGCAGAAATGATCTGCCTCCATTACGATGGCCAGTCCATCCGGACTCATTTTGTCTTGTAGCAGATTCGCCAGCTGGATAACGGCTTCTTCCTGAATTTGCGGGCGGCTCATAATCCATTCCGCCAGACGTGCGTATTTGGACAGGCCAATCAGATTGGAGTGCTCGTTCGGCATGATGCCTATCCACAAGCGGCCGATAATCGGGCAGAAGTGATGGGAGCAGGCGCTACGAATCGTGATAGGGCCAACGATCATGAGTTCACCCAAGTGCTCGGCATTGGGAAATTCGGTGACGGCAGGCTGTTCTACATAGCGCCCCTTGAAGATCTCGTTCAAATACATCTTGGCCACGCGGCGTGCCGTGTCCTGGGTGTTGTGGTCGCTATCGGTATCTATGACCAGGCTTTCCAGAACGCCCTTCATCTTGAGCTGGACTTCGTCCAGTAGCTCCGCCATTTCACCGGGGGCGATAAAGGCTGCAATATTGTCGTTGGCGTGAAAGCGCTGGCCGCTGTGGCGAATGCGCTCGCGGATGCGGCTGGATACCGGGGGTTTGTATTCAATGCTGCCGGTTGGTTCCGGTTTGATGTCATTGCTCACGTGCTAGGTCCTGTTCTCGTGTCGCTAACAAGGCCCGCCTTGATGCTGGCTCGGCCGAACTGATAGTTGTGAGTGTAGGGCAAATGACAAAGGTCGTCGATTATATGTCTGGCTATGCGGCCTGTTTTTATTGGGCGCGGCGGATACTATTGCGGGTGGCCATGTGTTGTGGGGAGGGCGCACAAGTTAAAAAAGCTTCCCGAAGGAAGCTTTTTTAACTGGCGGAGTGGACGGGACTCGAACCCGCGACCCCCGGCGTGACAGGCCGGTATTCTAACCAACTGAACTACCACTCCAAAACCTTGGTGGGCGCTGACGGGATCGAACCGCCGACATTCTGCTTGTAAGGCAGACGCTCTACCAACTGAGCTAAGCGCCCTGAATTCTTTCTTGCCGCCTGCTGTTTTGCTTGCAGTGCAACGAGGAGGCGAATTAGACCATAGGATGATTTGTTGTGCAAGCATTGTTGTGAAATTAATTCGGTTTTTAAGGGTGTTTGGGGGATTTGGCCGGCGGGATGTGTGTTTTGTCTGACATGAATAGTGACGTTGTCGCTGGCTGGCGGTATTATTCCGCCAGTTCCGCATATAAGGATGACGCAAGAATGAAGACGACCTTTCTCGATTTTGAGCAGCCAATTGCTGAGCTCGAGAACAAGATAGAAGAGCTGCGCTTTGTGCAGGATGATTCCGTGCTGGATATCTCGGACGAGATCGAGCGCCTGCAGAAAAAAAGCCTGGATCTGACCAAGGCTTTATACGCTAAATTGTTGCCGGTGCAGGTGTCACAGGTTGCACGTCATCCGCAGCGTCCTTATACCCTGGACTACCTGAACAGTATCTTTACTGATTTTCAGGAGCTGCATGGCGATCGTTCTTTTGCCGACGATCATGCCATCGTTGGCGGTATGGCGCGTTTTAACGGCCAGCCTGTCATGGTGATCGGCCAGCAAAAAGGGCGCGGAACCAAAGATAATATCCACCGCAATTTTGGCATGCCCAGGCCGGAGGGTTATCGCAAGGCTTTGCGCTTGATGAAGCTGGCCGAGAAATTCGGCATGCCTGTGATCACTTTTATCGATACGCCGGGCGCTTATCCTGGTGTTGGCGCGGAAGAGCGCGGGCAGTCCGAGGCTATCGGGCGCAACCTCTATGAAATGGCCAAGCTGCGCGTGCCGGTGATTTGTACGGTCATCGGTGAGGGTGGGTCGGGCGGGGCGCTGGCGATTGCTGTCGGTGACTATGTGAATATGTTGCAATACTCGACCTACTCGGTTATTTCGCCCGAAGGCTGTGCTTCCATTTTGTGGAAAACGGCTGAGCGGGCGCCGGATGCTGCCGAAGCGCTGGGTATTACTGCGCATAGGCTTAAATCGCTGGGGTTGATTGATCGCGTGGTGAGCGAACCTGTTGGTGGTGCGCATCGCGACCATGCCGCCATGATGGCGGGCCTCAAGCGCGTACTACAGGAGCAATTGAAAGAATTGACTGCCCGTAGTATCGACGAGTTGCTGAAAACACGTTTTGACCGGCTGATGAATTATGGACGCTACAAGGAAGATGCCGCCTGATTTGCTGCAGCGTTTTCTGGAACACTGGCCGGACACCTTGTCCGGCCAGTGTCATTTGGAGCTGGGGCTGTCTGGTGGCGTGGATTCAATGGTTTTGCTCGATCTTCTGGCGCGAGCTCGCCGGCAGTTGGGTTTTTCGCTATCGGCTGTGCATGTACATCACGGCTTGAGTGCGCATGCCGATGCATGGGCAGGGGTTTGTGCCGGGGTTTGTGCTGCTCTGGGTGTGCCGCTACGCGTGGAGCGGGTGCTTGTTGCCGTGGCCGGGGGGGAGTCTCTGGAGGCTGTTGCCAGGCGTGAGCGTTATGGTGTCTATGCGGCATCTGCGGCTGACGCAATTGTACTGGCGCATCATCAGGATGACTTGGCCGAAACGGTGTTGTTGCAGTTGCTGCGCGGTGGCGGGCCGCGTGCGCTGGCGGCGATGCCGGTGTGGAGAGTGCATCAGGGCGTTGCTTTGTGGCGGCCGCTACTGGGTTTTGCACGCAGTGAAATAGAAGCTTATGCGGCTGCGCACAGCTTGCAGTGGGTCGAGGACGAAAGCAATGCGGATACGCGTTGGCGACGCAACCTATTGCGGCACAAAATATTGCCGCAAGTTGCGCTGACTATGCCGCACTACCGCCAGCATTTGACGCGAACCGCATCATTGTGTGCAGATGCCGCCGAAATTCTGCAGGAAGTGGTGCGCCATGATCTGGCTGCCGTGCTAAGTCATGGCCGGTTGAATATGGCCGTTTTTGAGCGCTTGTCAGTGCCGCGCCAGCGCCAGTTGCTGGTGCACTGGTGTGAGCAGCTGGCATTGGGCCAGCCTGCCCCTGCGGCGCTCGAGAATTTTCGCACGCAGTTGCTGGCTGCCGCTGCGGCAGCGTCACCTCAGTTGTCGCTGCGTGATGGTGTGCTGGTACGTTATCGTGATGAGGTATGGTCTTTTCGTCGTGCGCGGGATGTGTCCGAACGGACGCTAGGCGTTCTGCTGCCGGGGGTGGATAGCCTGCAGGAAGGGTGGGCGGGGCGTTTGACTGCACGGATGGCGGATAAGGGTTTGCCGGCGGCTTGGTTGGAGGGTGGGCTGCGCCTGCTGCCGCGCAAAGGGGGCGAGTGCTTGGTGCAGGCCGTGGGGCGTAAACCGGTCAAGACGCTATTGCAGGAGGCAGGATTGCCGCCGGCGCTACGCATGCAGTGGCCACTCTTGTATCGCGGCAACGAGCTGGTTGCTGTGCCTGGGGTTGCTATCGCATCTGATTGCCTGGAGACGGGTGGGTGGTTGCCCGAGTGGGCGCCGCAGTAAAAAAAGGCGCCGTAAGGCGCCTTTCGTTTGGGTGCTATGGTTTAGTCGCGCTGGCCGCCAAAAGCCATCAAGAGATGCAATAAGCTGGTGAACAGATTGTAAACACTGATGTAGATGGTCAGTGCTGCCGAAATGTAGTTGGTCTCGCCACCGTCAACGATGGATTTGACCTGCCACAAGATCATCAGCGAGCTGAACAGGGCAAAAGCGGCCGAGATGGTGAGCTGCATGGCCGGTATGCGCAGGAAAATATTGGCGACCATGGCCACCATCAGTACTACTGCGCCCACTGTCAAAAATCGGCCCAAGCCGGATATGTCGCGCTTGGTGGTGGTAG
>NZ_JBOFOO010000279.1:0-2232 GCF_051659485.1 Craterilacuibacter sp.
AATCAGTAATTCGACTTTGTGCGAAAAACTTTCCAATTTGCGCACTATGGGTTTACTGAAGCATGCACAGCGCGCGCGCCAGATTGAACTCACCGATGAGGCTATTTCACTGCTTGGAGAATTTCCTGAAAAACCAGAAAATTCAGAAAAAAATAGAAATTGTAAAAATTCTGATAAATCTGAAATTTTTAGTCAATTTGGCCACTACTGGTTTCCGCGCCAAGCCGCAACATTCCTTTTGGGTAAAGGAATGCGGGAGAAAGGGGTCGCCGGTCTAATGAGAGAGTGCTCGCAAGCTAAGCGACAACTGCAGTCCATTGTCACCGAATTCATGTCGGTATTGATCCGCTATGACGGTGAAGTACTGTATCGCGTACTCAAAGCCATCATCCGGGATCCTGTCCGCTTCAAGCCGCAAGCGGTCCATGAGAAAGCTGCCGATCTCCATCCTGCCCAACGTATGGCACTGCACCGCATTGCCGATGGCCAGCTCCCGTTGCTGACCCCCGGTGAGTCGCTACGCCTGACGGACGAAGGGATGTCCATCTCGTCACCACAGGTACGCGGCGGCGCCCCGATGGCGGTGACCGCCCGTGTCTGGCAAACACTCAACATGCGGGCACGCCGCGCCTGTGAAGCAGCACGGCCTGCCGGCAAGCTGCAATCGACGCTGGATATCGGCTTATCTGTCCGCAGCGATACATACTGGATCTGGGCCGGCGAGGTGAAGGACGACCGGCCACTGATCCATATCCATGGCCGCACCATCCTCAGTGACTGGATCCTTGTGTTCGGGGCACTGGCACCGGCACAGCAGCAACTCGCTATCGACGACACCCAGCGTGACCCGCGTATCGGGCGCTGGTTTGAACGGGCCGGCGTACGCTATCAGGTCGATCAGATCGAGGGGGGGATGGTCATGCTGTACACCGTGCAGGCCAACGGACGCCGTTCGGTATCTCGCATCACCATTGCGCAGCTGATGGGTGACACGCAGATCGTGTGGCAGGCAGGTGCAGGTCGGTGAGTAAAACAGGTGCAGTCCGGAAATCGGATACAGTTCCACTCGCTTTGCTCGTGACTAGTAAAACTGTATTTAACCGCTTAGCGGCCAGAACGATTTTTTACGGCAAACCCCAACTACAACGGCAAAATCGGTCTGCAGGTAGCAAAACACAATCGGGCCAGCGACATTGGTTTGCCAGTAGGAACGTGGGAGGGACTGGAGGTAGGGCAGGCGGGAAATCTCAGGCGGTATTGTTATCCAGCGCGGCACTAAGCACCCCAGATTGCCAACGAGCCTGGCCATCAGAGCAGCTGCGGTGGCAGGTCTCGGTACCCGTGACAGCCGCCTGCATCGGCTTGGCGCAGGCGCTGCGACAACTGGATTGGCGGACCCAGAGCGCCACGCAGCCTCAGCACCATCCGGTCTGAGCGCATTTTTTGCGCGCCGGCATGGGGAACAGAGCCTGGTCATGCGCTTGCAAGGCAGCGCCAGCCATGGTGATGGCTTCGATCGACATTTCAAACGCGCCGGTAAGAATTTGCAAGCAAGTTGCCATGCCCGACCGTGCCGGCGGCTGCCGCAGCGGACTCGCGAATTCTTCGCTCAGCAGGCTTAACAGCTGTGTGGCGTCTTGCTGGATACGGTAAGCCATGTCCAGCAGGGTCCGGGCCGTCGTAACTGGAAAAGGAAAGGAAGACTCGACAAGGGCGTTTAGCAAAATCGCCAAGTCGGTTTGCTGATCGTTGAGCGTTTCCCAATTGGGCGGGTCAGCCATGCTGCCAGCTTGCGAATCCACCGTGGATTGGCGGCGCTTTACACGGGACGAACGGGACTTGGTGGCCATGGTGCTAGCTCGAGCCTCGTGACAGCAGCACGACGACCGCACCGATGGCGGCGGCACCGGCGATGATCAGCACGCTGGCAAACAGAAAACCGGTTGGCAGGTCCATGCGGTGCTCCGCAGAAATGTATATGGCCAATTTAGCAGGTATGCTGGCCTTGGGATGGGCAATGGACGTTGTCCACAAATTATGGGGACGAGTAGCGGGAAAACATCCTGCAAGGCTGGTGGCATATGGCTTGGCAGGGAATGCCTATTTTTTAGGCGCTGCCAACCGCACTTCCTCTTGTTCTCGCGCGCCGATACGCGGCAGGTCGGCAAAACAGGTGGTATAGCACGGGCTCACATTTTCGCGGCGCATCTGCCATTGCTGGCCGAGGCCTTC
>NZ_JBOFOO010000280.1:0-3378 GCF_051659485.1 Craterilacuibacter sp.
CAGATGGCACCACTTGGCAGCAAGCTTATTTCATCTATGCATTCGCCGAAGCGCAAGGTTTTCAACACGAACCCATACGCATTTATTCCAAGCGCGAAGCGGCGAGTGCCGAAGCTTTATTGGTTGCCGCCGCGATGCTGCATCTGGCGCAAACCGACAATCTGTTACCACATGAAATAGAAGGCGTAGGGCTTTTGCTTGTCGATATGGTGCGTGAAGTCCGGCTGCAGCGTGAGCCGGATTCGACAGATTTCCAGTATGTACTCAATCTGGACAAACCTCAGGCACCCCAGTTATTACGTCGCGGCACCACCGGCAGAAGCTGCCGCTACTGGTCGGGCGAGTCCGTACTTAACCGACTGGCAGATCTCATGCTGGCGTTCGACCACAAAACACCCGAAAGTCTGGCTCATGCCCTGCCGGCGCTGGACCGTACAGCATGGCAAACACTGCTGGATAAACTGGCGACCCGCTGGTCACAGGATGGCGGCAAGTCCATGCGCCGCCATGAACGCACCATGACCTTTGCCAATAGCTTGGTTGAGGTTGGACTGGAGCGGGTGGCTCTGGCAATCAAGCTCAATCGTGGCAGTGAAGAGCGGGTGGATAACTGGAAGGTAAACGATCTTAGTGATACCGGCATGGGACTGGTCTATCTGGGACGGGCCGTCGACAGCCTCAAGATTGGTCGTCTGATCTGGGTTTCGACCGAGACCCAAACCAGTACTCTGGGGGTAATACGCCGCATCCAACGCCTGTCCGAAGGCGGAACCAAGGTCGGGGTAGAAGTCATTGCCAGCAGCCCACTGGTGGTCGGCCTTTCCGAAATCGATAGCGATGCGGCGACACAGGCCTTGTCGGCACTCTATGTAACCCAAGCCAATGCCAAATGTGGAGAGCGCATGCTATTGATTCCGCAGCGTTTAGCCGAACCGGGTCGGGTGCTGATTTTTTCGGCCAACGGCAAGGCCTATCAGATCCGCATTAAAACCTGCCTCGCCTGTTTTGAAGAAACCGCACAAGTCGATTTTGAAACACTGGAACGCGTCAGCGCCTAAGCGATTCACGGCAGTAATACTCAAAAAACGCGTCTTACACGGTGATGGGCTATCAGGCTGGCGGTATTGAAGGCCAGTTCAGAATGCGCTGACTGAAAAATTGGTGCCTGTTTCCGCTAAACGGATCATTAAAACTGATCGCGCGCGCCAGCAACTGCAAGGGTGCCGAAAAATCATCAGCCGCCTTGTCGTCAGTCAATCGTGGATACCAAGGGTCATTCAGAATCGGCACACCCAATGCAGCCAGATGCGCACGCAACTGGTGCTTGCGACCGGTATGCGGCAACAGGCGGTAACGCCCCCATTCTCCTTGCCGTGCCAGCAATTCGACGCGGGTTTCGCTATTAAATACCCCCTCGGTCTCCTGCATGACAAAACTGCCTTGTGCTTCTGCAAGATGGCTTCTGTGTGTTAACGGCAATTGAAGCATCGGGTCAAAACGGGCGATGGCTTCATATTCCTTTTGTACTTCACGTTGCTGAAATAGCATCTGGTAGCCTGCACGGCAGGCCGGATCTATGCAGAACAGCATCACACCCGCAGTTTCACGATCCAGCCTGTGAATGGGCGTGAGCATCGGCAAATCAAGCTGGCTGCGTAGTCGCGTCAGTAGTGTTTGTTGCACATGGCGGCCACCGGGAATGCAAGCCAGGAAATGCGGTTTATCGGCAACCAGCAAACGCTCGTCGCGGTACAGGACTTCGGCTTCGAATGGCACCTCAGTCTCTTGCGCTACATCGCGGTAATACCAGATGCGCCGATTGGCCGGATAAGCAGAAGCCAAAGTATGTGGCTGCCCCTGATGGTCGAACACATCGCCATTTTCCAGTCGCATGCGCCATAGGCGAGCGGGAACATGCGGAAAGTATTCGACGAGAAAACTCAACAAATTCGGCCAAGCACCCGCAGGTAGTTGTAAAAAACTGGGTGTCACGCCGTTACGAACGGAGACAGGGGCGGCGCGCTGACGCATCGGTTTTTGCATGGTGGTTTCAGAATGAACCTGTCGACTTGGCCATCAGAAAGCCCGCGCCAAACCATAGGCCAGTCATCATGATCTTTTCGATGAATTTTCCATTAAAAAAAGTCACTGGCGCCCGAAAACGATGCTTGATCGGCCATAGCAAAGGTACGCCCGATGGTGTAAGCCAGTCGCCTACAATGTGGGAGGCATAACCTACGCACAAACCCAGAGCCAAAGGCATCCACATGCCAAAATAACGACTTTCAGCACTAAGACACATTACGCTGAGATAAAATACGCCGGCAAGTGCGATGAGGCTATGCGTAATCCCCCTATGACCGAAGATCATAGAGATAGGAATGGAAATAAGTCGCATGCGGCGGCCAAGCCAGCTTTGAGGGTGGTCGATATCCGGCAGCAAGGCGCCGACCATCCCCCCCAGTAACAGCAGCAATGTTCCCAACATCGGCGACTTGAGCAGCAAAGCCGTACCAACGCCGCTACATGCGCCAGCGGCAATATGGGTACCGACTTTCATCGCCGCATATACCCTGCGGGAAACATCCCGATTCCTAGCCTTTTGCTCACGCGATGTCTTTCAAGGCTCATGTGCCAGCCATAGAGCCGGCAGCCCTGCCAATTAAAAGCTGATTGTAAAAAAGACGATGTCGTGAGGAATTTACACTACTCGCCCGTCACAGCGTATTTATTTGATCAGATATACAAAAAGCCCCGCTAGCGGGGCTTTTATTCAGGCCAGCATCAGCACAAATTACAGTGGCTGGATATTGGTAGCCTGTGGGCCTTTTTGGCCCATGCCGGACTCGTAGCTAACTTTCTGGCCTTCCTGCAACGACTTGAAGCCGTTGGAGCGGATTTCAGAGAAGTGTGCAAACAAATCGTTGCCACCTGCATCTGGGGTAATAAAGCCAAAGCCTTTAGCGTCGTTGAACCACTTAACGGTACCGGTTTCCATTATGAATTCCTTTTGGGTATTAAAAATATAGGCTGATGCCCAAGTGCATGACAATCAAGGAATAGAGCATGGAACAAGAAGAACCGCTTTGCAAAAGGGCTACATTGTCGCGATGGTTCTGCTGCTTGAAAATCCTGCGCCGACATTTATACGCGCAGAACGCCAGCGCGTCAAACATTTATCGCCACCCTGCCGCCCTTGCTTGCACCGACCAAATCAAGGTGGAAAAATGGGCCAGGCAACCCGTAGTGCAGCGCACCCCGCAAACCAAACCCAGCCAAATTAGCAATAAAATTTATTTTTTGCCCGGCCGAAAAGCCCGAACCACAGCCGGATTTGTATCCATCCACGGGCCGCCCATCAACTCGATACAATAGGGC
>NZ_JBOFOO010000281.1:0-8670 GCF_051659485.1 Craterilacuibacter sp.
ACACCACGATGGCCACGTTGTACGGCATCGAGGCTTCGGTATTGGTCCAGCCCCAGTCAGCGACCAGACCCTTTTTGATCACACTCCAGGCATACAGCACGCCGATGGTGAGGTTGATACAGGTACCGGCGACAAGAACGCCGACGGCCTTATTCATTTTGCTCATAAAAATCTCTTAGACGGATAGGTTTCACCCGTGCCACGCTATGCAAGAGGCGTATGGGCAACGCAGAGAGCCCGCAGCACCGGCTGCCGGCTGAAAGCCGGCAATTTGAAGCCGCGGATTTTACCCACCGTCATACGTTTGCGCAACGTAATATTACTGTTTTCTAAAGCATTTTCCATTTCGCATAAAAAATTTGTATATTAAAACCTAATTGCAAACCTTAAGCCATAAGCGGCTGCGATCCGCGTGCTTATCTGCATGGTTTTCTTTGCTCCTTAAATATCACACTGGGGACATTCGCTATTTTTCGATAAAAACAGCTCATAACAGCGACTTAGCCACCAGTACGGGAGTGTGTTGCCTATGCCGACGCCATGCCAGCCAGACTTTTTCATGCAGGAAATAGGCCACGGTGTTGACCAAAGGCTCGACCACGGCCAGCAAGCCGGCCAGCGCCAGGCTGCCGGTGAGCAGCCAGCCCAGTACGAAGGCCACCATAAAATGGCAGGCGGCAAAAGTGGCCGTCTTCGCCAGCGCCAGATGGCGTAGCGGTGTGCGGGCCACGATACGGTCCCAAGCCCGGTCATGAAAATGATAGGTCACGGTATTGGCCAAGGGTTCAGCCAATGCCATCGCACCGGAAATAGCCAGACTGCCGGTCAGGGCGTAAGCGACACCAAATGCCACACTAAAGTGGCAGGCGGCAAAAGTCAGGGTCTTGGTCATGGCATCTATCCGGTCGAAGTTTCAAACCGATGATAGGCATTGCCATGTAATAGATAAAATTGATTGTCACTAACAATCAGATAGCCTTAGCCAGCATAGACTCCGGCCAGCAAATGCAATGCACCGGCCATCCGCAATCAGTGACTGTAGGTGGCCTGCAGCAGGCTCACACCTTCTGATCCATATCCAGCGACGGCATTCCCACCGTCGCCTGCGCCACAATGCGCGCCGGCACGCCGGCGACCGTAGTATGTGGCGGCACATCTTCCAGCACCACGCTGCCTGCGCCGACCTTGGCACATTCGCCGACGCGGATATTGCCGAGGATGGCGGCACCCGCACCTATCATCACCCCGTCGCCGATCTTGGGGTGGCGATCGCCGCGCTCCTTGCCCGAGCCGCCCAGCGTGACGCCGTGCAGCATGGAGACATTGTTGCCGATGACCGCCGTTTCACCGACCACCACGCCGGTGCCATGGTCCAGCATCACGCCCTCGCCGATGCGCGCCGCCGGATGGATGTCGGCGCCCAGCACTTCGGAGATACGGTTCTGCAGGAAATAAGCCATGGTCTTGCGCCCCTGCTGCCACAGCCAGTGGGTGACACGCTGGCTCTGGATGGCATGGAAGCCCTTGAAGTACAACAAGGGCATCGAATAGCTGTCGCAGGCCGGATCGCGCTCGAAACAGGCGGTGATATCGGCGCGCATCGCGCGGCTGATGGTGTCGTCGGCTGACAGCGCCTCGTGGAACAACTCCATCAAGGCGCGCGCGTCCATTACCGGGCTGGCAAGCTTGCTGGACAAGTGAAAGGCCAGTACATCCTCAAGCGAGGTATGACGCAGCACCGTCATGTGCAAAAAGCTGGCCAAGAGAGGTTCGTCACGTGCGGCCGCTGCAGTTTCATTGAGGATGGCCTGCCACAGGGCATCGCCGCTGGTCTCGTTCATTACCGGATGGCTTTCTTTGGTCTGAATTGGGCGGCAGGCGGCTGCCTGCGCCATCAAATAGACAGGGAATACACCCGAACTGCTCCCGGCGCAAGCCGGACGGCAGTTCGGGCTTCGCTTACATCAACACCACGTCAAACTGTTCCTGCGTATAGGTATACTCCACCGACAGCGACACCGGCTTGCCAATGAAATCGATCAGCATGGCCAGGCTCTGCGACTCCTCATCCAGAAACATGTCGATGACAGGCTGCGAGGCGAGGATGCGGAAACCCTTGGCATCAAACTTGCGCGCCTCGCGCACGATTTCGCGCTGAATCTCGTAACACACCGTCTGTGCCGTCTTGATCTGGCCGCGCCCCTGACAAGTCGGGCACGGCTCGCACAGGATATGCGACAGGCTCTCGCGCGTGCGCTTACGCGTAATTTCTACCAGACCGAGGCTGGTAAAGCCGTTGAGCGTGACGCGGGTGCGGTCGCGCGCCATGGCTTTAGCCAGCTCCATCAGCACCGCCTGCTTATGCTCCTCGTTATCCATATCGATAAAGTCGACGATGATGATACCGCCCATATTGCGCAACCGCAGCTGGCGCGCAATGGCGTGGGTCGCCTCCATATTGGTCTTGAAGATGGTTTCGTCGAAGTTGCGCGTGCCGACAAAACCGCCGGTATTGAGGTCTATGGTCGTCATCGCCTCGGTCTGGTCGACAATCAGGTAGCCGCCAAACTTGAGGTTGACGCGGCGCGCCAGTGCGCGCTCGATCTCGGCCTCGATGCCGTGCAGCTCGAACAGCGGGCGGTTGCCGCTATAGCGTTCTATCTTGCTGACTGCCAGCTGCACATACTGCTCGGCAAACTCGACCATGCGTTCGTAGTTTTCGGTCGAGTCGACGATGATGGAGTTGGTATGGTCACTGACCATATCGCGCAATACGCGTACCGCCAATGGCAGGTCTTCATACAGTATGCTTTTGGCCGGCAGTGTCTGCGACTTGTGACGGATATCGCCCCACAGCTTGGACAGATACTCGATATCGGCCGACAGCTCGGCATTACTGGCCCCTTCGGCACTGGTACGCACGATGTAGCCGCGGGGGGTACCCTCCGGCACCAGGTTTTCCATGCGTGCCTTCAGGCTGTGACGCTCGGACTCGCTTTCTATCTTCTGCGAGATACCGATATGCTCATCCTGCGGCAGATGCACCAGAAAACGGCCGGCCAGCGAAATCTGCGTCGACAGCCGTGCGCCCTTGGTATTGATCGGGTCCTTGATCACCTGCACCAGCACGGTCTGGCCCTCGAACAGCATGCGCTCGATGCGCTGCGGCTCGGCCGGATGCTGGCGCTGCTCCAGTACATCGGCGATATGCAAAAAAGCCGCCCGCTCCAGACCGATCTCGATAAAGGCACTCTGCATGCCCGGCAGTACACGCTTGACCTGACCCAGATAGATATTGCCGACGATGCCGCGGCTGGCCGCACGTTCGATATGCAGTTCCTGAACCACCGAGTCTTCCAGCACCGCAACCCGGGTCTCTTGCGGGGTAATGTTGACCAGAATCTGTTCCTGCGGGCGCACAAAGTCGCGCGGCAGGGTAATGGATTGATGCAGCATGGTGGCCGCCCTCAAGGAAAGGTAAAGCCGAATTCAGCCAATAACGCTGCCGTCTCGAACAAAGGCAAGCCCATCACACCGGTGAAGCTGCCATTGATGCGCGACACAAACACCGCCGCATGACCCTGGATACCGTAAGCACCCGCCTTGTCGAATGGCTCTCCGCTGGCGATATAGCGTTCGATATCGCCAGCGGAGAGCTCGCGAAAGCTCACTTCGGTCACACAGCTTGCGATGCGTACCCTGTCATCCTGACGGATGGCCACGCTGGTCACCACCTGATGGCTGCGCCCGGAAAAGGCACGCAACATGCGCGCCGCGTCGGCGGCATCGGCAGGCTTGCCGAAGATCTCGCCTTCCAGCACCACGGTGGTATCGGCCGACAGCAAGGGGCGGGACGGCAAGCCGCAGCGCTGAACGACAGCCCAACCGGCGGCAGCCTTGGCCGCAGCCAGACGCTCGGTGTAGGCGATGGCCTCCTCGCCGGGCAGTACACTCTCGTCGATGTCGGCGTGTATACGCTCGAAAACGACGCCCAGTTGTTGCAGCAACTCGCGCCGGCGCGGGCTGCCGGAAGCCAGATAAATGCGGGTATCAGATGTGGTCATGGCGTAACCGGACAATATATTGAATTGTCACAAGGTTACCAGACGGGAGGAGCGGGGAATAGGGACTTGCGGGAACCGGGAACCGGATCACTGATCCCGGTTCCCGTCTTACTGGACAATCAGGCCAGACGGCCGTGGCACTGCTTGTACTTGTTGCCCGAGCCGCATGGGCACGGGTCGTTGCGGCCGATACGCAGGCCTTGTGCCGCCAGCATCTCCGGCGAGTACGGATTGTCTTCATCCGCACCGCCCAGTGCCGAGCCCGGCTCCTGATGGTTCAGCGACATGCCTGCCACCTCGCGCGGCGCCACGGCATCGGCATCGGCGGCGCTATTGACCTGTACCGTCATCAGCACGCCGACCACGCTTTTCTTGATGCGCTCCAGCATATCGCCGAACAGCTCGAATGCCTCGCGCTTGTACTCCTGCTTCGGGTTCTTCTGCGCATAACCACGCAGGTGAATGCCCTGACGCAGGTGATCCATGGCCGCCAGATGCTCGCGCCAGTGGTTGTCCAGCATCTGCAGCACCAAAGAGCGCTCGAACTGGCGCATCACGCCGTCGCCCGCCAGCTCGACCTTGGCCAGATAGCTGTCTTCGGCCAGCTTGAGCACACGCTCCTTGATCTGCAAAATATCCAGTGTCGGTTCGGCCAGCAGCCAGTCGGCTATCGGGGCCTGCAGCTGATATTCGCCTTCCAGCGCGGCTTCCAGCCCCGGAATATCCCACTGCTCTTCCATCGACTCCGGCGGCAGATGAAGATCGACCAGATCGGCGATCACGCCTTCACGCATATGGGTCACGATGGCGGAAACGTCGTCGTCTTCCAGAATTTCGTTGCGCTGGCCGTAAATCACCTTGCGCTGGTCGTTGGCGACGTCATCGTACTCCAGCAACTGCTTGCGGATGTCGAAGTTGCGGCCTTCGACCTTGCGCTGCGCGTTCTCGATGGAACGGCTCACCCACGGGTGCTCGATCGCCTCGCCTTCCGGCATCTTCAGCTTTTCCATGATGGCGCCTACGCGCTCGGAGGCGAAGATACGCAGCAGCGGGTCTTCCAGCGACAGGTAGAAGCGGCTGGAGCCGGCATCGCCCTGACGGCCGGAACGGCCGCGCAGCTGGTTGTCGATACGGCGCGATTCGTGACGCTCGGTGCCGATGATGTGCAGGCCGCCAGCGGCCAGTACTGCGTCGTGGCGCAACTGCCACTCGGCGCGGATGGCCGCGATGCGGGCCGCTTTTTCGTCGGCCGACAAGCTGTCGTCGGTTTCGACCGCCTTGATTTCCGGCTCGGGGTTGCCCCCCAATACGATGTCGGTACCGCGACCTGCCATATTGGTGGCAACGGTAATGATGCCGGCACGGCCGGCCTGCACGATGATGTCGGCTTCGCGGGCATGTTCCTTGGCATTGAGCACATTGTGCGCAATACCGGCCTTGCTCAGCATGGTGTCGATCAGCTCGGAGTTCTCGATGCTGGTCGTCCCCACCAGTGCCGGCTGGCCGCGCTCTACGCAATCCTTGATATCGGCAATGATCGCGTCGTACTTTTCCTTATTGGTGCGGTAGACCTTGTCCTGCGTATCCTTGCGCACCATAGGCTTATTGGTCGGTACCACAACGGTTTCCAGGCCGTAAATCTGCTGGAATTCATAAGCCTCGGTGTCGGCAGTACCGGTCATGCCCGACAGCTTGCCGTACAGGCGGAAGTAGTTCTGGAAGGTAATGGAAGCCAGCGTCTGGTTCTCGCGGTTGACCGCTACACCTTCCTTGGCTTCGACCGCCTGGTGCAGGCCTTCGCTCCAGCGGCGGCCCGGCATCAGACGGCCGGTAAACTCGTCGACGATCACGACTTCGTCATCCTGCACTACATAGTGCTGGTCTTTGTGGAACAGGGCAAAACCCTTGAGCGCCGCCATCAGGTGGTGCATCAGCGTGATGTTGGCGGCCGAATACAGGCTGTCGCCTTCCTTGAGCAGCCCCAGCTGTTCGAGGATTTCCTCGCAATGTACATGACCGGCTTCGGACAACATCACCGAATGCGCCTTCTCGTCGACCCAGTAGTCGCCCTCGCCATCTTCCACTTCCTGACGCTTGAGCATGGCCGGCACCACATTCATGCGGCGGTACATATCGATATTGTCTTCGGCAGGGCCGGAAATGATCAGCGGGGTACGCGCCTCGTCGATCAGAATCGAGTCCACTTCGTCGACCACGGCAAAGCTCAGCTTCTTCTGCACCTTCTCGCCGGTAGCGAACACCATATTGTCGCGCAGGTAATCGAAACCGAATTCGTTGTTGGTGCCGTAGGTGATATCCGAGGTATAGGCCTGCTGCTTGGCGTCATGCGGCATCTGGCTGAGGTTGACCCCCACGCTCATGCCGAGGAAGTTGTACAGCTTGGCCATGATGGAAGCGTCGCGGCTGGCCAGATAGTCATTGACGGTAATCACGTGCACGCCGTTACCGGTCAGTGCATTCAGATACACCGGCAGGGTCGCCACCAGCGTCTTGCCTTCACCGGTACGCATTTCGGCGATATTGCCATCATGCAGCACCATGCCGCCAACCAGCTGCACATCGAAGTGGCGCATGCCCAGCACGCGGCGGCTGGCTTCGCGGCAAACGGCAAACGCCTCCGGCAACAGCTTGGCCAGTGTCTCGCCAGCAGCGACACGCTGCTTGAATTCTGCGGTTTTGCCCGCCAATGCCTCGTCAGACAGCGCACGCATTCCCTCTTCTAGGGCATTGATGCGCGCCACTTCCTGACGATACTGCTTGATCAGCCGGTCATTGCGGCTGCCGAATACTTTTTTGAGTAGCGTCGAAATCATTGAGTGATCCACAAGGCCTAGCGGGCCGGAAAAATGCAGTCGAGTTTAGCACATGCGTAAGCAAGGTTTATGGGGGCATCGTTGCGATGTATCAAGTCTTGCCATCATCAGGATAAAAAACGACAACAAACTGGCCGGGTCATGCCTTTTAGCATGCCCAGCTTAAGATCACCGCCAGCGCCATGATCGCGTAGAATGACGGGCCGTCACCTCACTTGATCGCCCGCCTCATGAGCAGCCAGCGCTTCCAGGATTTTGCCCGCCAGAATAATGCCCTGTCCCGGCTCACCGCCGAGGCCGGTGCTCTGCTGGCGCTGGATGCCGCCTTCCAGAAACTGCTGCCGGCCGAACTGGCCGGGCAATGCCGCGCGGTGCGTATCCGCGACGAAGAGCTGGTACTGTTTGCCGACAACGGCATGGTTGGTGCACGCCTGCGCATGCTGGGCAACAGCCTGCTGCCCGCGCTTGCGCGTCAGGGCTATATCGCCCAGCGTAGCCGGGTGCGGATTGCCCCGCAGTATCACACCGTGGTCCAGCCCAAGACCCTGCACATAGGTGCACAAGGCATTGCCGCCATCGAGCAGGCGGCGCAGACGCTGGATCACCCCGATCTGGCCCGCGCACTAGCCCGACTGGCCCTGCACCAGAAGCAGCGCACGCAAGACTGAGCCTGCTGCCGGCCTTCATCCATCCTATCTGCCATCTATTGATTTGGCACAAGCCAAGCCAGTGTATGTGTGTCGTAACATGCAAGTAAGATAGCGATAAAGCGCTATAAATTATTTTTCATGGATACCGCACAATGCGCCTGCTTGCCAATCTCAAGATCTCCACCCGTCTGTACGGCAGCTTCGCACTGGTCGTTGCGCTGCTGCTCGGCGCAGGACTTGCCACCTATAGTGCGCTCTCGGCCGTGCGCACCCAGTTGCACGATATCCGCGACCTCAACCAGCCCATCCTCGAGCTGGCCAGTCACATGCAAGTCAACCAGCTCGAGCAGCGCCTTGCCCTGCGCATGCTGCTGACCGCTCCCGCCGGATCGCAGGCGCAGGCGCTCGAGCAGGAAGTACAGCGGCTGGAGCGGGCGTACGGCGAACTCGAACAGCAGCTGAAGGACGTGTTCGACAACCCCAAGGTATTGCCGCGCGAGCACGAGCTGGCCGCTACCGCCAGTGCACTGGGGGCGAAGTCCGACCAGCTGACCGCACGCATGCGCGAGGCGTCCAGGCTCGGCAACCACGCCGAAGCGGAAGCGCTGGTCAGGGTCGACCTCGCCAAGATCAACACCGGATGGCAAAAGGCCTTACAGGAGCTGGCCACCATCGCCGTACAGACGACCGACGAAGACACCGAACGCGGCGCCCGGCAGATCGACACCGCGCTGTGGGTGCTCGCCGCCAGCATAGTGCTGGCGGTCGGGCTGAGCATCATCGTCGGCACTTTGCTGGTGCGTTCGATCATGCGCCCACTGGACGAGGCCGTTGCCACCGCCGACGCACTGGCCGAGGGCAACCTTGCGCGGCCGATCACGATCAGCCGCGACGACGAGTTGGGGCAGATGCTCGCCGCGCTCAGGGACAGCGTCGGCAAGCTCGCCGCGACGCTGCGCTCGGTGCAGCGGGCAAGCAACGGCGCGGTCGGCATGGTCGAAGAGCTCGCCAGTGCCGCCCAGCAAGTACATATCGCCAGCAACAAGCAATCGGAAGCCGCCAGCGCCAGTGCCAGCGCGGTCGAACAGCTGACGGTCAGCATCGCTAGCGTGGCGGATGCCA
>NZ_JBOFOO010000282.1:0-1285 GCF_051659485.1 Craterilacuibacter sp.
CGCTTCGTACGCATGTGGACCATGTATCTGCGCGGCAGCTCGGCCGCCTTTCGTGGCGGCGACCTCGACATCCACCAGCTGCTGGTCTCCAAGGGTAATAACAATGCCCTGCCGCGCGACTGGGGCTATCTGTATCGCAGCGGTGCACCCTTGTGCTGGGATGGTGCAGAGGATTAGCCCAGCATCAGCTTTTGCAGCAGGCGCTGGCCGGCTTGCCAGCTGCCCAGCCCCGCGCTGCTCCCCATGTGGCCGGCATCCCCGGCATCGACCAGTTTGATCCCCCAGTTAGCGGCCATGCGTTCAGCCTCGGCATAAGGGCAAAACGGGTCGTTGCGGCTGGCGACACAAAGCGCCTTGACCGGCACGCGTTGATGGCCGGCGGCATCGAAACCGGTAAAAGCCGGGATGGGCATGTCTGGCGGCAATTCGCCGCTAGCCAAGAGTGCAGCCTGACTGATCGGCAGCTGCGGCGGTGCCACCAGCAGCATGCCGTGAATCCGCCCTTGTGCCGCGAGGGATAAGGACAGCACGTAATCGATGGCGGTATGGCAGCCCAGGCTATGCGCGGCGATCACGACCTTGCCCGGCTGCATGGCGATGGTGTCGGCCAGCGCCGCCAGCCAGACCGTGCGCTCGGGATAAAGCCAGTTCTGCTGCTCGGTGCGGCAAGCCAGCGGATAGCTTTTTTCCCACACGCTTTGCCAGTGACGGGCGCTGGAGCCGGCCCAGCCGGGCACGGTAATCAGGCTTAGTTCATCGCGCTCGAAGTCGAACATGGCAGCTCCCGCTGATAATCGATGACCAGAGGTGCGTGGTCGGAGAATTTCTCGTCTTTGTATACACTGGCCTTGAGGGCGGATGCCGTCAGTGCTGGTGTTGCGACCTGATAGTCGATGCGCCAGCCCACATCCTTGGCGTAGGCCTGGCCGCGATTGCTCCACCAGCTGTAACCCGGTGCTTCCGGATGCAGTGTGCGCCATACGTCACGCCAGCCGACACGGCTGAACAGCTCGCCTATCCAGGCGCGCTCTTCCGGCAGGAAACCCGAGTTCTTGCGGTTGCCCTTCCAGTTTTTCAGGTCGATTTCATTGTGTGCGATATTCCAGTCGCCACAGATCACCACCTCGCGGCCGCTGGCATACAGGGCTTCCAGATGGGGCAGGAAGACGGCGAGAAAGTCGAATTTTACCTGCTGGCGTTCTTCCGAGCTGGAGCCGGACGGCAGGTAGAGCGAGATCACCGATAGCGGGCCAAAATCCAGCTGCAGGTAGCGTCCTTCGCTGTC
>NZ_JBOFOO010000283.1:0-6395 GCF_051659485.1 Craterilacuibacter sp.
TCGCTGGCGCCCACCACCACCACATCGCCCGGGCGCGGCACCAGATACACACGGTGACGCGGGTGCATCAGGCGTAGCGGCCGCCCAAGGCGCACGCCGGGCGCGTGCAGCCATAGCATTTCACCGCGCACACCGCGTAGCGGCAGCGCATCCGTAGCGCCCAGGCCACGGGCGTCGATCACCCAGTCAAACGCATGCCCGGTACCATCGGCTAGCGTGAGCCTGCCCGGCGAAAGTTGGCTGACGCGCGAGCCCCAGCGCCAGACAGCCTCGCTTGCCGCCACCAGCGCCGGCAGCAGCGCATAGGGGAACACCTGCCCTTCTGCGGCCAGCAGCCACCCTCGCAGGCCCGGTGCCAGCTCGGGCTCCAGTACGCCAAGCTCGGCGGCCGTCAGCGCCTGTGGCGCAGCCAGTTCCGCCGCCAGTTGTGGCGCGAGCTCAAGCCTGGCAAGCACACGCGCAGCCGCGCCCGCGTCCGGCGGGTGCGCCAGCAGCAAAGAGCCGGCACAGCGCAGATAAGTGTCCGGCCGCGTCCCCAGCCTTGCCGCCAGCGCAGCGGATAGCACTCGCCACAAGGGCAGCGAGCGCGCCCCCAGCTGCGCGATTGCGGGCGGCGCATGCTCCAGCTCGGCCAAGGGGCTGAGCATCCCCGCTGCCGTAAAACCGGCGGCACCGGCTCCGTCACCCACAGGCGACGGGCCGCTGGCGGGGTCGAATACCGTGACCTGATGCCCGCGCGCGGCCAGCTGGTAGGCCAGCAGCCGGCCGGCAACACCGGCGCCGGCAATACCTAGCTTCGCCATGGCTCAGGCCTTTGCGATCGGCACATACAGCTGGCGCCCGGCATCGGCATAACGCTGCGACTCGCCTTCCATGCCGCGCGCCAGCGCTTCTTCATCGCTGACCCCCAGCGTGGCGGCGTAGTCGCGCACTTCCTGCGTGATCTTCATCGAGCAGAACTTTGGCCCGCACATACTGCAAAAGTGCGCGGTCTTGGCGCCTTCGGCCGGCAAAGTGGCGTCGTGGTAAGCGCGCGCGGTGTCCGGGTCCAGCGCCAGCGCAAACTGGTCTTCCCAGCGGAACTCGAAGCGCGCGCGGCTCATCGCATCGTCGTGGGCACGCGCCCCGGGGTGGCCCTTGGCTACATCGGCTGCGTGGGCGGCGATACGGTAGGCGATCAGGCCCTGCTTCACGTCATCGCGATCGGGCAGGCCCAGATGCTCCTTGGGCGTCACATAGCACAGCATGGACGTGCCCATCCAGCCTATCATCGCCGCGCCGATACTGGAGGCGATATGGTCGTAACCGGGCGAGACGTCTATCGTCAGCGGCCCCAGCGTATAGAACGGCGCCTCGGCACAGGCGGCCAGCTGCTCGTCCATATTGGCCTGAATCATATGCATGGGCACATGGCCCGGGCCTTCGATCAGGGTCTGCACATCGTGCTTCCACGCCACCTGCGTCAGCTCGCCCAAGGTGCGCAACTCGGCAAACTGCGCCGCGTCATTGGCATCGGCCAGCGAGCCGGGGCGCAGGCCGTCGCCCAGCGAGAAGGTCACGTCATAGGCCTTCATGATGTCGCAGATGTCTTCGAAATGGGTGTAGAGAAAATTTTCGCGGTGATGGGAAATGCACCATTTGGCGAGGATGGCGCCGCCACGCGAGACAATGCCGGTACGCCGGTGCGCTGTCAGCGGCACATAGGCGAGCCTGAGTCCTGCGTGGATGGTGAAGTAGTCGACGCCCTGCTCGGCCTGTTCGATCAGGGTATCGCGGAAGATGTCCCAGCTCAGGTCCTCGGCGATGCCGCCGACCTTCTCCAGCGCCTGATAGATGGGTACGGTACCGATAGGCACCGGCGAATTGCGCACGATCCAGTCGCGCGTGGTGTGGATATGGCGGCCGGTGGACAGATCCATCACCGTGTCCGCGCCCCATCGCGTCGACCACACCAGCTTTTCCACTTCTTCCTCGATGCCGGAGGTGACCGCCGAATTGCCGATATTGGCGTTGATCTTGACCTTAAAGGCGCGCCCTATTGCCATCGGCTCCAGCTCGGGGTGGTTGATATTGGCCGGAATCACCGCCCGCCCGCGTGCAACTTCATCGCGCACCATCTCGGGCGTGATCTCGCGCGCCATGGCAAAGCCCATACCGTTACCGGCCAGACGCGCCTCGCGCTCGGGGTCGCCCAGATATTCGCGCATCCACTCGCGCTTGCCGTTTTCGCGAATCGCCACGTACTCCATCTCGGGGGTGACGATGCCACGGCGCGCGTAATGCATCTGGGTGACGTTGGCACCAGCCCGGGCGCGCTGCGGCGTGCGCTGCAAACCGGCGGAAAGCTCACGCAGGCGCAGCAAGGACGCTTCGTCACGCGAACCGTCATCACGCGCATCGGCGATACGCCCGGGGTAAGCCTCGGTGTCAGCACGGGCGGTGATCCACGGTGTACGCATGGCGGCGAGGCCACGGCGCACATCAAGGGCCGCTGCCGGGTCGGTGTAGGGGCCGGAGGTATCGTACAGGGCGATATTTTCGCCGTTGGAGAGCGCGATTTCACGCAGCGGCACGCGGATATCGGGCTGGCTGCCGGCGATATAGTGCTTGCTGGAGGCAGGTAGCGGCTCGCAGGTGGCGGCGAGCATGGCGGCAAAGCGGTCGGGAGTATTCATTGGGGCCTCGGCTACGTTGTTGTCAACGCTCCGGAGGCAGGCAAAACAACTGTGCAAGAGAAACGCGCCCTCAGGCAGACCGTCACCATCCTCTGCACCGGCAGCACACCTTGAGGGGCGGCCACCAACAGTCATTGCTCTTCTTACGCCGGTATTATCCGGATCAAGTCCATCGGGTTCGGTATTCACCATCTCAGCTGAGCCTTGCGGCCCGGCACCCCGGAGCGAACGCGCATTGTGACCGCATCAAGGCATGCAGGTCAAATATCAGCTACCGGCATCGCGCCCGCCACCGGGCGCAGCCCTTGCCGCTGGCCGTCACACATTCATGATTCTGACGTAGCATTTCCGCCACAGCCCAGCCCTACTATATGTAGTGGCATTGCCGGGGTTAAAACGCTGCATCCTTGTATTTCAAGGCGAGACACCCGCTTGTCGTTTTTCGCGGCGAACCCCGCACTTATTTTTTAAAAGCCGCCAAGCCAGACAGGGTGCGGATCCGGGTATTTTCTGCCCTTGTCAAGACTTGTGATTCTGCTCTTTAGACACTACCATTTGCGCCATATACTAAACAAAGCAGCACATATTGTGTTGGCAGCTGGCTAAAAATAATAGCGCGGCGCCAGCATCCAGCCGCCCGCAGCGGCTAAAAACATTAAAAATCAGCACCAACACGGGATAAAAAACAAAAATGCAGACTTTTGACGGAAAAACCGCCGCCGAGCTGGGCCGCGCCGCCGCACCGCAGGCCGACTACAGCCAGTACAAAACCATACGCCGCAACGGTGCGGTGGTTGCATTCGAACCGGTCAAAATCTCCATTGCCGTCACCAAGGCCTTTCTCGCCGTGATCGGCCAGCAGGGTGTCAGCTCGGCCAGCATACGCAACAAGGTCGCCGAACTGACCGAAACTGCGGTATCGGCCCTGATGCGCCGCAAGCCCGAAGGCGGCGCCATCCATATCGAAGACATTCAGGATCAGGTCGAGCTGGCGCTGATGCGCTTTGGCGAACACGATGTCGCCAGCGCCTATGTGCTCTACCGTCACGAGCGTGCCCGCGAACGGGCGGCACGCGGCGAGGCGCTGCATCAGGTCACCATCAATGTGCTGAAAAAAGACGGCCGCAAATTGCCGCTGGATGTGGCGCGCCTGCGTGCCACCATCGCATCGGCCTGCCAGGAACTGGGCGGCACCGATGTGGACGCCATCCTGTCCGAGACCCTGAAAAATATCTACGACGGCGTATCCGAAGAAGAAGTCAACAAATCGGCGGTACTGGCGGCGCGCGCCATGATCGAGCTGGACCCGGCCTACGACTACGTCACGGCCCGATTGCTGCTGGATCACCTGCGCCTTGAAATTCTGGGCGAAGCCGTCGCGCAAGAAGCGATGGCCGACACCTATCCGCTGTATTTCCCGGTCTTTATCCGGCGCGGCATCGATGCCGAGCTGCTGGACGAACGCCTCGCCCAGTTCGACCTTGCGCGTCTGGGCGCCGCACTGGATGCCAAGCGCGACCTCAAGTTCGGCTATCTCGGGCTGCAGACGCTGGCCGACCGCTACTTCCTGCATCACAACGAGGTACGCATCGAGCTGCCGCAGGCTTTCTTCATGCGTGTGGCGATGGGCCTCGCGCTAAACGAAGTCGAGCGCGAAGCGCGTGCCATCGAGTTCTACCACATTCTGTCCAGCTTCGACTTCATGAGCTCGACGCCGACGCTGTTCAACGCCGGCACCCGCCGCAGCCAGCTATCCAGCTGCTATCTGTCGACCATCCCCGATGATCTGGAAGGCATCTACGACGGCATCAAGGACAACGCGCTGCTGTCCAAGTTTGCTGGTGGTCTGGGCAACGACTGGACGCCAGTGCGCTCCATGGGCGCCCATATCAAGGGCACCAACGGCAAGAGCCAGGGCGTAGTGCCTTTCCTGAAAGTCGTCAACGACAGCGCTGTCGCCGTTAATCAGGGCGGCAAGCGCAAGGGCGCGGTGTGCGCCTATCTGGAAACCTGGCACGCCGATATCGAGGAATTCCTCGAGCTGCGCAAGAACACCGGCGACGACAGACGCCGTACCCACGACATGAACAGTGCCAACTGGATTCCGGACCTGTTCATGAAGCGGGTGATCGAAGGCGGCGAATGGTGCTTGTTCAGCCCGTCCGAAGTGCCGGACCTGCACGATCTGGTTGGCGCCGCTTTCGAAGCACGCTACCGCGAATACGAGGCACTGGGCCGCGCCGGCAAACTGCGCGTATTCAAGAGCCTGCCGGCGCTATCGTTATGGCGCAAGATGCTGACCATGCTGTTTGAAACCGGCCACCCGTGGATCACCTTCAAGGACCCGTGCAATATCCGCAGCCCGCAGCAGCATATGGGCGTGGTGCATAGCTCCAATTTGTGTACTGAAATCACGCTCAACACCAGCGCCGACGAAATCGCCGTGTGCAATCTGGGCTCGGTCAACCTCGCCGCGCACATGAAAGACGGCGCGCTGGATGGCGACAAGCTCAAAGCCACCATACGCACCGCGATGCGCATGCTGGACAACGTGATCGACATCAACTTCTATCCGGTGCAAAAGGCGCGCAACGCCAACCTCAAGCACCGTCCGGTTGGCCTGGGCGTCATGGGCTTTCAGGATTGCCTGCTACAGATGCGCGTGCCTTACGCCAGCAACGCGGCGGTCGAGTTTGCCGACAGCTCGATGGAGCTGGTGGCCTACCACACCTACTGGGCCTCGACCGAGCTTGCCGAAGAGCGCGGCCGCTACCCAAGCTACAAGGGCAGCCTGTGGGATCGCGGCATCCTGCCGCAAGACAGCCTCAGCCTGCTGGCGGCCGAGCGCGGCGGCTATCTGGATGTAGACCGCAGCGAGCGCCTGAACTGGGCACCGCTACGCGAGCGCATCAAGCAAGTCGGCATGCGCAACTCCAACTGCCTCGCCATCGCGCCGACCGCGACCATCTCCAACATCATCGGCGTGTCGCCATGCATCGAGCCGACCTACCAGAACCTGTTCGTCAAATCGAACCTGTCCGGCGAATTCACCGTCACCAACGAATATCTGGTGCGCGACCTCAAGGCCGCCGGCCTGTGGGATGAAGTGATGGTAGCCGACCTCAAGTATTTCGACGGCAGTCTGGGGCGCATCGACCGTGTATCGGCCGAGCTCAAGGCCATCTACGCCACCGCCTTTGAAGTCGATCCGGTATGGCTGGTTGAAGCCGCATCGCGCCGCCAGAAGTGGATAGACCAGGCGCAGAGCCTCAACATCTATATGGCCGGCGCCTCGGGCAAGAAGCTGGACGAGCTGTACAAGCATGCGTGGGTCAAGGGCCTGAAAACCACCTACTACCTGCGCACACTGGCGGCCACCAGCGCCGAAAAATCCACCGGCCGCGGCGGCGAGCTCAATGCCGTTGCCACCGATGGCGGCATCGCCGCCCACCAGCAAGCCCCGCTCGACACCACCCCGGCCACCGATGCCAAGTTTTGCAGCATCGACAACCCGGACTGCGAGGCCTGCCAGTAAAAGCGTGGTGCATGCTGGCGTAGGGGCGTAGGGTGGGTTAGCCGGCGCCAGCCGGCGTAACCCACCAATCAGCGCAGCAAGCTCGCGATGGCGCAAGGGATGGGTTACGGCATTCGCCTGCACCCATCCACAGTTCAGGGATGCCGCAAGGCACCATCGCAATGAGGAGCACACCATGCGCACCC
>NZ_JBOFOO010000284.1:0-8700 GCF_051659485.1 Craterilacuibacter sp.
AATCGGCCAAGTCCGCCGCCGAGATTGACCACTTCAACGCCAAGCTAGGCGAGAAATCATCGTCGCTGGCCGGTGTGGTGCAGCAGGGCATCGATACCCTGCAAGCCAGCCGTAGTTGTTCCGACCGCGTCTCTGCCCTGTTCCAGCAAAACGACAGCGTGCTGCAACAGGCCAGCGCCGATGTGGAAGGCATCGCCAGTTCGATAGAAGAGCAACGCACGGCCAGCAGCGAGATTGCACGCAATATGGAACAGATGGCGCAGATGAGCGAGGAAACCACCGCCGCCATGTGCAATATCAGCGAAAACGCGGTGCAGATTGCCGGCGCGGCCAAAGCACTGAATCAGGACGTGAGCGTCTTCCGTCTGCGTTAATAAACAGCTCATAGAAAAGGGCGTATCCAGATGGATACGCCCTTTTTTTGGCCGCCACACGCTTAAATGGCGTAATCCTGCGCGCCGACAAATACCGACAGCTTCTTGGGGGTGACAAACACCGTGTCGCCCAGCATCAGGCCCAGTTCGCGGTAGCGCTCCTTGCTCAGCGCCACCTCGATCGCGTCGCCACTATCGGGTGCGACCTCGATACGTACCAAGGGGCCGACCGCATGGATGTGCTCGATGCTGCCCGTCGCCAGCGCACCGCCGGCCAGGCGGCTGATATCCAGATCGTGCGGGCGCACATAGGCGACCGCGCTATCCGATGTCCCTTGCGTAGCGTCATCCAGCGCATGGGCGAAGCTGCCATGGGTAAAGTGGCCGCCATCGACACGGCCATGGAACAGATTCACATCACCAAGGAAGCGGGTGACAAACGGCGTCGCCGGATGCTCGTAGATATCGTCCGGCCGGCCGATCTGCTCGATATGGCCATGATCCATCACCACCACCCGGTCGGACACTTCCAGCGCCTCTTCCTGATCGTGGGTCACGAACACGCTGGTGATGTGCATCTGCTGATGCAGGTCGCGCAGCCAGCGGCGCAAATCCTTGCGCACCTTGGCATCCAGCGCACCAAAGGGCTCGTCCAGCAGCAGCACGCTAGGCTCGACCGCGAGGGAACGGGCCAGCGCGATACGCTGGCGCTGGCCACCGGACAACTGGGCAGGATAGGCATCGGCCAGCCAATCAAGCTGCACCATTTTCAACAGTTTCATCACCCGCTCGCGGATTTCCTCGCGCGAGGGGCGCAGCTTGCGCGGGCGCACCGACAGGCCGAAGGCGACGTTATCGAACACGGTCATATGGCGAAACAGCGCATAGTGCTGGAACACGAAACCAACCTGACGCTCGGAGACATGGGTATGGGTGCTGTCTGCACCGCTGAACAGTACCTGACCGGCATCGGGCTGCTCCAGCCCGGCAATGATGCGCAGCAAGGTGGTCTTGCCGCAGCCGGAGGGACCGAGCAGGGCCAGCAACTCGCCCGACTCGACCTTGAGGCTGACATTATCCAGCGCGGTGAAGTTGCCGAAGCGTTTTTCGATATTACGGATTTCGATGCTCATGCTGTGTTCCTTAGTATTCTTTGCGTGCGCCCGTGCGGGGAAAGCCAACCACGGGAATCGGGAGCAGGGCTCCGCGACCTCACCCGCCTCACGACAGGAGGGCAGACTGCCTATTCCCCATTCCCTATTCCCTATTCCCCTACACCAATGCTTCCCGTGCCTGCTGTGTCCTGACCAGCGATGCCTCGTGCTGACGCTCGATGCGCCACTCGATCACCGTCTTGATGGCCAGCGTCACCAGCGCCAGCATGGCGAGGATGGAGGCGCAAGCAAAGGCGCCGACAAAGTTGTACTCGTTGTACAGAATTTCGACATGCAGCGGGATGGTATTGGTCTCGCCGCGGATATGGCCGGACACCACGCTGACCGCGCCAAATTCACCCATGGCGCGCGCATTGGTCAGGATCACGCCATAGAGCAGACCCCACTTGATATTGGGCAGGGTGACATGCCAGAACGCGGCAAAACCCGAGGCGCCCAGCACGATGGCTGCCTGTTCCTCGTCCTGCCCCTGTGCCTGCATCAGCGGAATCAGCTCGCGCGCGACAAAGGGGAAGGTGACAAACACGGTAGCCAGCACGATGCCGGGAACGGCGAAAATGATCTGGATATCGTGCTCGGACAGCCAGCTACCCAGCCAGCCATGGGACCCGAACAGCAGGATGTACATCAGCCCGGCCACCACCGGCGACACCGAAAACGGCAGGTCGATCAGCGTAGTCAGCAGGCTCTTGCCGCGAAATTCGAAGCGGGCAATCGCCCAAGCCGCCGCCACCCCGAACACCAGATTCAAGGGCACCGCAATCGCCGCCGCAATCAGCGTCAGCTTGATCGCCTGCCAGGCCTCGTATTCGATCAGTGCCGCCGCGTATAGATCCCAGCCCTTGGACAGGGCTTCCCAGAATACCGATGCCAGCGGCACCAGCAAAAACACCAGCAGGAACAGCAGCGCAAACGCGGTCAGCGCATAGCGCACCCAGGCCTGCTCGCTGGTCAGTAGACTACGACTCGCCATGACTCACCTCACTTCATGCCGTGGCGGCGACTGGTCCACCACTGCAGCAGATTGATCGCAAACAGCACACTAAACGACAGCATCAGCATCACCACTGCCACCGCTGTCGCGCCGAGAAAATCGAACTGCTCCAGCTTGGAGATAATGATCAGGGGGGCAATTTCCGACACCAGCGGAATATTGCCGGCAATAAAGATTACCGAGCCGAACTCGCCGGTGGCGCGGGCAAAAGCCATGGCGGTGCCGGTCATCAGCGCCGGCAGGGTCGCCGGGAAAATCACGCGGCGGAAAATCTGCCAGCGATCCGCACCGAGGCATGTCGCCGCTTCTTCCAGCTCGCCTTCCAGGTCTTCCAGCACCGGCTGCACGGTACGCACCACAAACGGCAGGCTGACAAAAATCAATGCAATCACGATCCCGGTCGGCGTAAAGGCAATCTTCAGGCCCAGAGGCTCCAGATACTGGCCCAGCCAGCCATTAGGGGCATAGATGGTGGTCAGCGCGATGCCGGCCACCGCAGTGGGCAAGGCAAAAGGCAGGTCCACCAGTGCATCGACGAAACGCTTGCCGGGAAAGCGGTAGCGCACCAGCACCCAGGCTACCAAAAAGCCCATCACGCAGTTGACCAGCGCCGCCAGCGCCGCTGCGCCGAACGACAATTGCAAAGACGCCACCACCCGTGGCGCACTGACGGTCTCCCAGAATGGGCCCCAGCCCAGCTCGGAAGATTTCAGGATCAGTGCCGCCAGCGGCAGCAGCACGATCAGCCCCAGCCAAAAAATGGCATAGCCGAGCGACACGCCGAAGCCGGGCAGTACGCTGTAACGTTTGGCAAGAAAAGTCATATCAGGAATCCGGGATCAGGAATCATGGGCCGGGGATCCGGGATCGGGGATCTGCTCCCCATCCCCTGATCCCTGATCCCGACGCCCATTCTTAAGCCTTATTTTTTGGTGTAGATCTGGTCAAACACACCGCCATCGGCGAAGTGGGTTTTCATCACGCCATCCCAGCTGCCGAATACCTTCTCGACGGTAAAGGTCTTGACCGGCGGGAACTGGCCGGCAAACTTGGCCAGCACTTGCGGGTTTTGCGGACGCAAATAGTTTTGTGCCGCCAGCGTCTGGCCTTCGCTGCTCCACAGATAGGCGAGGTAGGCCTCGGCCTGCTTGCGCGTACCCTTCTTGTCCACCACCTTATCCACCACCGCCACCGGATTCTCGGCAGCAACCGTCAGCGTCGGATAGACGATTTCAAAACTGCCGCGGCCAAATTCACGGGCGATCATCTCCGCCTCGTTCTCGAAGGTCACCAGCGCATCACCGATCTGACGCTGCATAAAGGTGGTGGTGGCAGCGCGGCCGCCGGTATCCAGCACCGGCACATTACCGAACAGCTTGCCGACAAAGGCTCGCGCCGAGGCATCATTGCCGCCGGGCTGCTTCAGCGCCCAGCCGTAAGCGGCGAGGTAGCTGTAACGGCCATTACCAGCGGTTTTGGGGTTGGGAATGATCACCTGCACACCCGGGCGCGCCAGATCCTTCCAGTCGCGAATACCCTTGGGGTTGCCCTTCCTGACCAATAGCACGGTGGCCGAGGTAAACGGCACGCTATTGTTGCCCAGACGCTTGGCCCAGTCTTTGGGCAGCAGCGCGCCGCGCTCGGCCAGGATATTGATGTCCGGCGCCTGATTCATGGTGATCACATCGGCCTGCAGGCCGTTCACCACGCTCATCGCCTGCTTGCTCGAACCGCCATGCGACTGCTGTATGGTCACGCCTTCGCCGGACTTGGCCTTCCAGTACTTCTGGAAAGCCGGGTTGTAGTCCTTGTAGAAATCGCGCATCACGTCGTAAGACACGTTAAGCAGGGTCACATCGGCCATGGCGACCACACTGGCGGTCGACAGCAATACGGCGGTCAGGGTTTTCAGGGCAAGACGTTTCATCGGAGCTTCCTTGGCTAGGCGGATTAGCAGCAGGATACCCAGATGCCCTTATTTCCAGAAAGACTGTTATGAACTACTTTTATTCCAAAATAGAATTTAAGTACGTGACAGGCAATAACGTACGGCTTGCCGCCTACACCTTGTGCAATGCAATATGATGGCATATCTGCATTCCCCCGCCGTCGAAAAAGGACATCGCCTTGACTGCCCCGCATGCACCCTGCCCTATCCTCCCGCACCCCTTACGCCGGATGCTGAACGATGAAGCCCATGCGCGGCCGCCTGCCGCCATCCAGTCTCCGGCACGGCTGAGCACCCTCACCCTGTTTTTCGAACAGGACAACGGCCAGCAGCGTGCTGCGCTCGCCGCGCTCTGCGCACTACTCGAACTGCCGGTGCCGGCAGCACACGCAACGCACTACCAGGGCCACGGCGGAACGCTGACCCTGCGCTGGTCACTGCATACCGAATTTGCCCGCTACACGGTCATCCAGAGCGGGTCTGGCGCCGGCGGCTTTGCCGATACAGCACTGGATGCCTTGCCGGCACCGTGGCTGACGCAACTGCCTGGCGTCGCCCTAGTCGCGATCCATGCCCTGCTGCTGGCTGACGACGGCAGCCTGCCGACACTGCCGCGCGAGATTGCTGCCCGCTGGTTTGATGGCCACGAGCTGATCGGATCGCGCATCGGTGACGGAAACGGTACCGCCTATACCGACCTGCGTCTGCACCCCGACAGCCGCCTCCCCGGCGGCTTCAGCCGCTTCGTGGTCATCGACCACGCCATGGGGCCGCGCCAGAGCGGACGCATGCTGCAGCGCCTGTTCGAGATCGAGGCCTACCGCATGCTGGCTCTGCTCGCGCTGCCGCTGGCCAAAAACCAGATGCCGCAACTGGACACGCTGGGCCTCGCCCTGCGCGGCATCACGGCAAAAATGAACCACCACGGCGCCGACGACCGCGAACTGTTGGCCGAATTGTCACGCCTGTCGGCCGAGGTGGAAAACTTGGTAGCACAAAGCCAGTACCGGTTTTCAGCGGCGCTCGCCTACCAGCAGCTGGTCGAGCGCCGCATTAGCGAATTGCGCGAACACCGGCTGGAAGGGCTGCAACCGTTCTGCGAATTCATGGCGCACCGGCTGGCACCGGCGATGGATACCTGCACCACGATCAGCGCGCGTCAGGATCGGCTGACCGCGCGCCTGCAACGCGCGACCGCCTTGCTGCGCACCCGGGTCGAGGTCGCCGGCGAAGAGCAGAACCGCGCACTGCTGGCCAGCATGGACCGGCGCGCCGAACTGCAACTGCGACTGCAACAGACGGTAGAAGGACTGTCGGTAGGCGTGCTGACCTACTACGCGGTGGGATTGGTAGCCTATGCGAGCAAGGCGCTGAAGGCCGCCGGCGTGCATCTGAATGCCGAACTGGTGACGGGTGCGTCCATCCCGCTGGTGGCGCTGGCGGTCTGGTGGGGAGTACACCGCGCCAAACGTGCACTGGAACAATGCTAAGCACTGAAAAATTGGCGGAGACATGCCATTGTTAATGCATATTGAAAGAGAAAATCCATGTCGCTACCTCGCCTGTTTTTATTGCTCGGTCTATGCTGCTCGCTCTGGTCGGCTCAGGCATGGTCGGAAGAGGCCAATACCGTACCTCAGCCCGCAACGCTTACCATTGCCAACCAGACTATCTTCACTTTTCGCGCCGACTTTGGCGAAGTCAGCCCGGCGCAGCGCGAACAAAGAGCCAAAGAACGTATCAAGGCCCTGACTGAAGCCGACCTGCAAAGCCCCGTCCTGACACAGCCCTTTGTCAGCGACGGTGTCGCCGGCCTGCGTTTCACCCTCCACGGCAAGCCGCTGTTTGCCATTATCGAGGCCGATCTCGATCCCTCCGACAGTCTCGACCTGCTCACCACCGCCCAGCAAGTCCGCCAACGGCTGGACATACTGCGCCAGACCTATCTCGAACAAAACTCGCCCGAGCAGCTTGCCCGTGCCGCCGCCATCTCGCTGGCCGCCACACTGGCACTGGTGCTGGCGCTATGGGGCTTGCAACGCCTGCACCGGCAAGCGATACAGCGCGTGCTTCAACGTCCGCTACGCATCCGGCGCTGGCTGAAAAACAGGCCGGATTTCGAAGGCATCCTGCGCCTGCTGGAACAGCGCCTGCTGGATCTGTCGGCACTGGTCGGCGTCTTGCTGCTGTTGCACCTGTGGCTCAGCTTCGTACTGACCCGCTTTCCCTATACCCGGCCCTGGGGGCAAAAACTGGGGCAATCGCTGTTCGGCCTGCTCGCCGGCATCGCCGACAGCGTCCTTGCCGCCTTACCTGGCCTGGTCAAGGTCACCCTGATTTTCCTGCTGACCCGGTTGGCGATACGCGGGCTGGATCTGTTGTTCAATGCCGTCGAAAGCCAGCGCCTGAGCCTGCCCGGCATGTATCAGGAAACCGTGGGCGCAACACGGCGGCTAACCTCGCTGGCGCTGTGGCTGTTTGCCCTGACCGCGGCCTACCCTTATCTGCCCGGCTCCAATTCGGATGCCTTCAAGGGCATCAGCGTGTTCTTCGGCCTGATGGTCACGCTAGGCTCCACCGGCATCATGACGCATGCCATGAGCGGCCTGGTGCTGGTCTACTCGCGCGCGCTCAAGCCGGGCGACCTGGTTCAGGTGGGCGATGTGGAGGGCTTTGTGACCGAGCTGGGTGCGCTGTCTACCAAGATCATTACCCGTCACGGCAATGAGGTGACGCTGCCCAACTCGGTCGTGGTCGGCGGCAAGGTCACCAACTACACGCGCCAGGCCGGTGCCCGCGGTCTGCCGCTGGTTACCAAGATCACCATCGGCTACGACACGCCATGGCGGCAGGTGCATGCCATGCTGGAGCTGGCATCCCGCCGTACGGCCGGGCTGAATCAGGCCGAAGCGCCCATCGTGCGCCAGCTGAATCTGCAGGATTTTTACATCGAATACGAGCTGGAAGTCCGGATACCGGCCGATGGCAAACCGCCTGTTCTCAAGACGGCCCTGCATAGCGCCATCCTCGATGTCTTCAACGAATTCGGCGTACAGATCATGTCGCCCAACTTCGAAAACCAGCCCGAAGCTGCGGTACTGGTCGGCAAGGACAACTGGTATGCCGCACCAGCCAAGGCAGACAGCGCCCCCGGCAAGCCGCCATCCGCCATCTAGGGACTGGCGGCTGCGGCTAAAGCTGGGTTAATCTTTGGCAAGTTTATTCAGCCGGAATTGAGCACATGGACATTCAGGACTACATGCAGCGCGTCGGCAAAGCCGCACGCGCCGCCAGCCGCGACATTGCGCGTGCCGACACCCGCCAGAAAAATACGGCCCTGCTGGCCATGGCCGATGCCATAGAGCGCGATGCCGACATTCTGCTCGCGGCCAACTTGCAGGATGTGAGCAAAGCCATCGCCGAACAACTGGCGCCGGCGATGCTGGACCGCCTGACGCTAAGCGCACAAACAGTTGCCGCCATGGCCGAAGGCTTGCGCCAGATCGCTGCGCTACCCGACCCGGTCGGCGAAATGAACGACTTCAGCTACCGCCCATCCGGCATCCAGCTGGGCAAAATGCGGGTACCGCTGGGGGTGATCGGCATCATTTACGAGGCGCGCCCCAATGTCACCGCCGATGCCGCCGGCCTGTGCCTGAAGTCGGGCAACGCCACCATCCTGCGCGGCGGCTCGGAAGCATTTCACAGCAATCAGGCCATTGCAGCCTGCGTACACGAAGGCTTGCGCAGCGCCGGCCTGCCCGAAACGACGGTACAGGTACTGACGACAACCGACCGCGCCGCCGTCGGTGCGCTGATTACCATGCCCGACTATGTGGACGTGATCGTGCCGCGCGGCGGCAAGGGACTGATCGCCCGCATCAGCGCCGAGGCGCGTGTACCGGTCATCAAGCATCTGGACGGCAATTGCCATGTCTATCTCGATGATCAGGCCCAGCCCGAGATGGCATTCAATATTGCCTTCAATGCCAAGACACACCGTTATGGCACCTGCAATACCATGGAAACCCTGCTGGTCCACGAGGGCTGTGCGATCGATATCCTGCCCAAACTGGCGCGTGCCTATCTGGATAAAGGGGTGGAGCTACGCGGCTGTGAGCGTACGCGGCACTTGCTGGGCGAGGCGGTACTGCCGGCCTGTGACGAAGACTGGGACACCGAATACGCGGCGGCGATTCTGGCGATCAA
>NZ_JBOFOO010000285.1:0-1595 GCF_051659485.1 Craterilacuibacter sp.
CCATCCCACGGCTCCATATGCATGGAGTTGAATTCGTAGAAGGCGCGCAGATCCTTGTCGGTGGAATCCACATTCTGCCATGCCGGCGGAACCAACAGGCGCAGCGCGCGGAACAGCGGAATGCCGCCCATCAGCAGGCCTTCGAGCATATTGTCCAGGCTCATCGAATCCGAGCCGTCGGTCTGTACGATGGGGCGTACCGCATCCATGTCCAGTTGCTCGGAGGCCATGATCTGTTCGCGTGCCCGCGCCCAGTTGCGGTTGCCCGATACGGTATTGATTTCGCCGTTATGCGCCAAAAAGCGGAACGGCTGCGCCAGCTTCCACTGCGGCCAGGTGTTGGTCGAGAAGCGCTGGTGGAAAACGGCCAGGCTGGACTCGAAGCGTTCATCCTGCAGGTCGAGGAAGAAGCGCGACAGATTGTCCGGCGTCACCAAGCCCTTGTACGACAGCGTGTGCGGCGACAGCGTCGGCAGATAGAAATAAGGGTCATCGCCCTTGTTGGCTTTTTCTGCCAGACGGCGCGCCATATACAGGCGACGCTGGAAAGCCATCTCGTCCATGCCGAACGGGCAGTTGACGAACACCTGCACCATGGCCGGCAAGGTGCGCAGCGCCGCCTCGCCACAGGCCGACACATCGGTCGGCACATCACGGAAACCGGCGACATCCAGACCCTGTTCTTCCAGATATTCTTTCAGCCGGCGCAGGCTTTTCTGGCCGGTACCCTCATCCGGGTGGTGAAAGACCAGCCCGGCGGCGTACACTGGCTTTAGGGTGATGCCGGCAGCTTGTGCAGCCTGACGCAAAAAGCCATCCGGCTTACGAAAAAGCAGGCCGCACCCGTCTCCCGATTTGCCATCGGCAGCGACCGCACCGCGGTGGGTCAGTTTGGCGAGCGAGGAAATGGCGGTTTTGACCAACCAGTGGCTGGGCTTGTCGTCCAGCTGGGCGATCAGGCCAAAACCACAGCTATCCTGCTCAAAATCAGGGCGATACAAAGTACCCTCTAGCCAGCGCTGTCTGTCCATATTGTTGCCTGCATATAATGTGAAACGAATGTTTTTATTCTAAGGTCAAGTGCTCACGTATCGCAACACGAATTTGTGCAGCGCGATAGACATTAAATAACAAAGACTTACGCGCATTCACCCCCGCTAAAACAGTATAAAAAGCTGTTTGAATTTACTTTTATGTGACGTAAAACTTCATTTAGGCGACGGGAGCAAGCCCTGTAAAATGCCGACTCAAGCCATGAACGAAAAATATTGTCAGACAAAAGACACCTCTCCGGTAAGCACCGTGACCGCACGCCACGAAGCGATATCGGGGCTGGCCGATCAGGCCTTTGCCCGCGCCGCCGGCGCGCCCTTGATTGGCGGCAACCATGCCCGGCTGCTGTACGACAGTAGCGAAAACTTTCCGGCCTGGGAGGCCGCCATTGCAGCGGCCCGGCACAGCATCCTGATCGAGATGTACATCTTCGCCAATGACAGCGTTGGTCAGGCGCTGTGCGCCCTTCTGGCCGAGCGTGCCCGTGCCGGCGTGCGCGTCTTGCTGCTGGTCGACTGGTTTGGCTGCTGGCGGGAAATCCT
>NZ_JBOFOO010000286.1:0-4638 GCF_051659485.1 Craterilacuibacter sp.
GTCCAGCAAAGAGCCATCGCTCTCGATGCCGGCAGCACCGATCACCGCATAGTCGACCTTGAACTGATTGATGAAATCCAGTGTCGCCACCCCGGTAATGCCGCCATCGGAAGCGCGCACCACACCGGATGTAATCAGCACGGTAAAATCGGGGTTCGCCGACATGATGGACGCCACATGGATATTATTGGTGATGACACGCAAGCCCTTGTGGCCTAGCGTCAGCGCCTGCGCAATCGCCTCCATGGTCGTGCCTATGCCCATGAAGATGGAGGCATGGTCGGGAATACTGTCCGCCAGCAATTGTGCAATATGTGCTTTTTCGTTTTGCAGCTTGCCTTTGCGTGCAAAATAATCTTCATTCTCGACGCTGTTACCCAGCGCGGCACCACCGTGGTAACGGCGCAGCAAATTGGCTTCGCACAGCTGGTTGATATCGCGGCGTATCGTTTGCGGCGTGACGTCCAGAAGACGCGCCAGCTCTTCGATCGGCATAAATCCGCTTTCGCGTACCAGTTGCAGGATTTTGTCGTGACGGGGGGATCGGCTCATGATAGTTCGGAAACGAAAATACAAGCTTAAGTCTTTAACATAGATTGCCTGCCTGATGCAAATCACACAGGCCAAAGTACACAAGGAAACAACATGTCTCCACGCCTGCTCGTCATCGATCAGGGTACGACCAGCACCCGCGCCATGGTATTCGACAGCAACGGCAGTGTCCTCGCCCGCGCCCAGACCGAGCTGCCGCAGATTTTCCCGGCACCGGGCTGGGTCGAGCATGACCCCGAGGTGATCTGGAGCCACACCCTGGCGCTGTGCCGGCAGGCACTGGCCACACCGGGTGTCGCCGATGCGCCGCTGGCCGGCATCGGCATTGCCAACCAGCGCGAAACTACGGTGCTGTGGGACAGGGCCACCGGCAAGCCGGTGTATCACGCCATCGTGTGGCAGGACAGGCGCACCGCCGCCCTGTGCGAACAGCTGGCCACACCGGCCAATAGCGCACGGGTCGCAGCATGCACCGGTCTGGTACTCGATCCTTATTTCTCCGCCAGCAAGATACGCTGGCTGCTGGACACGGTGCCCGGGGTCCGCCAGCGCGCAGAGCGCGGCGAACTGGCCTTCGGCACCATAGACAGCTTTTTATTGTGGCGGCTGACCGAAGGCCGGGTGCATGCCACCGACGCCACCAATGCCGCACGCACCCTGTTATTCAATATCCATACCCAGCAATGGGATGCGGAATTGCTGGCGCTATTCGATATTCCGGCTTCGCTATTGCCCGAGGTGCACGATAATGCCGCCGATTTTGGCGTTACCCGTTTATTCGGCCGGCCGATAGCGATTACCGGCATGGCCGGCGACCAGCAGGCCGCCACCGTGGGTCAGGCCTGCTTTACACCGGGCATGATCAAGTCCACCTACGGCACCGGCTGCTTTATGGTGCAAAACACCGGATCACAGGTGGTCGCATCCAGCCACCGCCTGCTGTCTACCGTGTGTTACCGGCTGGAGGGCAAGACCACGTATGCGCTGGAGGGCAGTATCTTCATTGCCGGTGCGGCGGTGCAGTGGCTGCGCGATGCCGTGCGCCTGATCGACCATGCCGGCGAAGCCGAGGCTCTGGCGCGTCAGGTCGAGAGTACCGGCGGCGTGTATCTGGTACCGGCGTTCACCGGGCTGGGTGCACCCTACTGGGATCCGCTGGCCCGTGGCGCCATCATCGGGCTGACCCGCGATTCGGGCATCGCCCATATCGTGCGCGCCGCGCTGGAGTCGGTGTGCTACCAGACCCGCGACCTGATGGCCGCAATGCTGGCCGATGGTGCGGTGACACCGGCGGCACTCAGGGTAGATGGCGGCATGGTCGGCAACGACTGGATGATGCAATTCCTCGCCGATATGCTGGATGTGCCGGTCGAGCGCCCGCACGTAACCGAAACCACCGCACTGGGTGCGGCCTATCTGGCAGGACTGGGGGCCGGGGTATTCGGTTCACTGGACGAGCTGTCCGGCCACTGGCAACTGGCGGCACGCTTCACGCCGGGCATGGACGACAAGCGGCGCGAGCAACTGTACGCCGGCTGGAACGAGGCGGTGGGCAGAACCCTAAGCCGCTAACAGCGGGCTTGCGGCCTATGCCCGCCCCCCACCCCTACGCTTCGGGCAACCGGGCGATAAAGTCGGCCAGCGGCATGGGACGGGCCAAGAGATAGCCTTGCAGGGTATCGACACCGGCAGCCCGCAGATAGTCGCGCTGGGCCTCGGTTTCCACCCCCTCGGCCACCAGCTTGAGGTTCAGCTGCGACCCCAGCGCGATGATGGCATCAAGTACCACCTTGCCCAGCGAATCACGGCCGATCGCATCGACAAAGGTACGGTCTATCTTCAGCGTATCGATGGATAATTGGTGCAGATAGGCAAGGCTGCTCTGACCGGTACCGAAATCATCGATAGCCAGCTGGATACCTTCGGCCTGTAGCGCGCTAAAGACCGCGAAGTGGGCATCGCTGCCGAAAGCTTCGCGTTCGGTCAGCTCCAGCGTCAACAGCAGTTTGTCCGCCGGAAAGGCCGCCATCAGGCGACGGCAATCGCCTATCAGGAGCGGATCGTCCAGCTGATCGGCATCCAGATTGAAGGCCAGATGAAAGCCGGCAGGCAGGCGCGCCGCCTGCGGCGCCAGAGCTGCGGCCACCACCAGCATCAGCTGGCGCGTAATCCGCCCCATGTACCCGCTTTTTTCGACCGCCTCGATAAAGGCAAATGGCGATAGCAGGCCATCGCGCGGATGCTGCCAGCGCAGCAGCACTTCGGCCCCCGTCAACTGTCCGCTCCTGGCATCAAATAACGGCTGCAAAAAGGGAATGAATTCCTGTTTTTCCACCGCGATGGCAATCACCTCGGCGGCCGGGCGCGGCTGCTTCAGCCACTGGTAATAGAACCACCCGCCCCCGCTGCTAAGCAATAACAGCAGCACCAGCATGGGGTGATACCTGGCCCAGCTCTCGGCCAGAAATGCCGGCCAATACACGGACGACACCACGACAAAAGGATAAACAGGGTGCTGCCGGCGAATTTCCAGCAGCAGGCTGCGCGGCGGCGGCCCTTGATGTACGGCGCCCTCGCTGTCCATCCAGTTATCGCCTATCTGCAACTGCACGCCACCGGAGGTCACAGCATGACGCATGGCGATGCGCAAGGCCGCACGCAAGTGGCCACCCGAGACCGCCACCACGCTATCGTAGTCCCCAGGCCCACTCTCCCGGTACACGAATACCGCCTCACCTGGTGTGACGGCATTACCCGGCAGCAATTGCGCACGCGTGTCCGTATAAACATTCGGTGCTGTGTTTGCATCACGCCCGAACAAGGACGAGCAATAGTTGCCATCCTGACTCCAGAGATTGACCGAGCGCACATACAACACCACCGTCACCAGCTCGCGTAATTTGTGCAGATTGGCATCGGTGCAGGCCTGACCTGCCAGCGGCAAGGCCGCCAGCGCAGCTTTTTCAGTGTGTTTAAAAATCCTGCCGATCTCGGACTGCACATCGTCAACCGCCTCTTCCAGCCGCGACTGCGTAGCCAGATAAGTACTCACCAGCATGATGCCCCAGCCCAGCAAGACCGGCAGCAGCACGGCCAAGAGCACCCGCAGCAGACGGTGCGGGCGCGATGCAACACGGGGATCGTTCAGAGGGCTCATGGTGTGGTGTGGTGTGGTGTGGTGGCAGATAAAAGACTCAAGGCAACTACTATGGGCAATCGCTGCCCATTACGCCACAATCAATCGCTGGCAGTGGCTTTTTTACCACTTTAAAATGCTGCAAAACTGCCGGGGCACCATCCATCCAGATGCCATGCAAGACTACCCCGGCACGGGCATCAGCCCAGCTGCTTGCGGTGACGGGCAATCGCCGCACGCACCTGAGCCGGCGCAGTACCACCGACATGATTGCGCTGCGCCAGACTGCCTTCGGGCGTCAAGACCGCGTAGACATCCTCTGCGATCAGCAGGCTAAAGCCCTGCAGCGTGGCCAGATCCAGATCGGCCAGATCGACACCCTGCCCTTCGGCGTGGCGCACGGCTAGGGCCACGACTTCGTGGCTATCGCGGAACGGCAGCCCTTTTTTCACCAGATAGTCGGCCAGATCAGTCGCGGTGGCAAAGCCCTGCAGCACGGCGGCGCGCATCGCTTCAGGCTTGACCGTGATGCCGCGCATCATGTCGGCGTAGATGCGCAGGGTATCGATCAGCGTATCGACAGTATCGAACAGGGGTTCCTTGTCTTCCTGATTGTCCTTGTTGTAGGCCAGAGGCTGCGCCTTCATCAGCATGATCAGCGCCATCAGGTGGCCGACCACGCGCCCGCTCTTGCCGCGCACCAGTTCAGGCACGTCCGGATTTTTCTTTTGCGGCATGATGGAGGAGCCGGTGCAGAAGCGGTCGGCGATATCGATAAAACCGACGCGCGGGCTCATCCACAGGATCAGCTCTTCGGACAGGCGGCTCAAATGCACCATCACCAAACTGGCGGCGGCGGTGAATTCGATGGCGAAGTCACGGTCGGAGACCGCGTCCAGCGAGTTGTGGCACACATCGTCAAAGCCCAAGAGTGCGGCGGTGTAATGGCG